>NZ_VHTA01000027.1:0-4147 GCF_030851525.1 Vibrio sp. 2017_1457_13 | reverse complement strand
AGCTACTGGCAACATACACATGTTTTTTATATGGCCAGAAACCGAAGGAAGCAACTTTTTCAAATGTATTTCTTCCCATAAGAAGCACATCAACCGTTGACATGAATTCTGAAAAACCAAAATCGCTCCCGTCTGGGTTAACAACATTTTCCAGCCAATCTAGCTCACCATTTATTCCCGCTATGTATCCATCAAGGCTTTGAGCCATGTAAGCTGAAACTTTCACTTTTACTCCTAAGACCTAACGCCGCGTTAAGGGGTGAGCAACGCAACTACCAACCTTCCGCATTGCACTAAAAACCAATAAAATCAACGCATAATGAAAATGCTACGCGTTGCGAATCCCTCTTTAACGCCTTGTTATGCGCGTGCTTCAGACCAAACAGCAAATTCATTACCACTTGGCTCTATAAAATGAAAACGACAACCACCAGGAAATTCAAAGATTGGACGGATGATATCGCCGCCATTTTTCACAACTTTCCCCAATGTGCTTTCAATATCTGAACTATAGAAAACTAAGAGTGCGCCACCATTTTCAGTCCGACTAGAACGCTCAGATTTGAAAAAACCACCATCTAAACCTTCATTTGAAAAAGCTGCGTATTCAGGTCCATAGTCAACAAAGCTCCAGCCAAAAACCTTTGAAAAGAATGCTTTCGTTGACTCTAAGTCTTTCGCTGCAAATTCTACATAATTGAGCTTTTCATGCTGATTCATTGTTAACTCCTGTCATTTTTCCAATTAGCGCATAACGCCCGCTTAAGGGGCTGACAACGCTACTACCAAGTTTCCGCATAACACCGTAACCACAAAAGCCAACGCATAATAAAAATGCCACGCGTTGGAAGTCCCTCTTGAAGCGTTTGTATGGATAATAACTAACGAATCAGGGTAAAGTGAGACCCAGACTTTAGCTGCAACTAAAGTTCTCTATCTGATAGTTCGATTGAAGTGTGGCTCCTCTATCGAGAGACCGATAACAAGAGCGAACGTCAGATAGAACTCCAAGCACCACACTCGAATAGTCTTCTGGGTCTCGAACCCGCATTTAGCAAGCAAGAGTTAGCTTATTATGAATACAAATACACTGCAAAACATTAATGTCGGCGTTGATACCGGCAAGTCACAATTAGATATCTATATCCGTCCTCTCGATATCTATTTTAATGTCACCAATGATGAAAAAGGCATTAAACAAGCCATCAAAACCATTAAAAAGTACCACCCTGAACGTATTGTCATCGAAGCCACCGGACGCTTAGAAATGCCATTCATCTTAGCCTGTGACAACGCTAAGTTACCCTATGTCATTGCTAATCCATTACATATCAAAAAGTTCTCCGGAGCCCTTGGCCAAAGAGCTAAAAATGACCGTTTAGATGCTGCTCTTATTGCTCATTACGCGGAAGCTATTAAACCGAAGCTCACACAATTGAAAAGTGAAAACATTCGTTTAATGAGTGACTTAGTGACAAGACGCAACCAGTTATTGACCATGCAAACCATGGAAAAGAACCGCTCTCAAATCATGCCTAGGACTGTTGCGTCATCGATTAAATCGCTACTTACCATGCTCAAAAAACAGATAGAAAACATTGAGACTAGAATCGAAAAACTCATCGAGACATGCCCTGATTACCAAGCCAAAAATGAGCTATTACAGAGCGTACCTGGCATCGGAAAAATTGCGGCAGCCTCCATCATCAGTAACGTACCTGAGCTGGGCTACATCACCAACAAACAAGCAGCTTCATTAATCGGTGTCGCTCCCATTACTCGAGAAAGCGGCAGTTATAAAGGCAAGAGAATGATCAAAGGCGGACGCATGCAAGTCAGGACGGTTTTGTACATGGCCATGATGTCTGCAATGCAATGTAACCCTGTTTTTAAACAGCACTATCAAAAGTTATTAGCGGCAGGCAAACCTAAAAAAGTAGCGATCATTGCTTGCGTCAGAAAGATGGTAGTTATCCTAAATTCTATGCTCAGAGACGGCTGCATGTGGGATGCAAACAGCGCCAAAATTAACTCTTGACGCCATAGTCTCTTGTTATGCTTTATTACTTATTGATTATATTGAACTTTTACAAAATTCATTTGTTCAAAGAAGTTTAACTCAAAATGATAAACTTGCCTACTTTCAGCAATCATTGGTGCCGATAAGATCCCAAATAAGTTGAAGCGAAATAGCCTGCGGAATCAATGAGTAAACAACACCAAAGAAAGAGACTTTTCAGCAACAGTTGAATCTTTTGCGTACATAATTTATCAGAGCAGAACCAGACAAAAGCGCACAAACATCGATAAACTTGCGCTAACCAAACACTGTCAGCAAGCTAGATGCCAATGAGATCCCAAACACGCTGAAGCGAAATAGCCTGCGGAATCAATGAGCAAACCACACCAAAGAAAGAGACCTTTCAGCAACAATCGAACCTTTTGCGTACACAATTTATCAGAGCAGAGTTAGCCGACAAAACACAAGCATCGTTCAACTTTTAATCGCCACCAAAAAGAACAATAAACTCATAATATCAATGAATTAGAATAGGAAAACTTCTAAATCAGACTGAGTTTTCCCATTAAAATTTATATATTGATTTTGCTGAGGCTCAATAAAGCATAACGCCCGCTTAAGGGGCTGACAACGCTACTACCAAGTTTCCGCATAACACTGAAACCACCGAAGTCAACGCATAATAAAAATGCCGCGCGTTGGAAGTCCCTCTTGAAGCGTTTGTTATGTTTATTTGCCAGCATACTTACTTACAAATTTTGCTTCTGCATATGGCACACTATAATCATAAATTTTATTCGTGTTAAAAAATTTAATACCCGTCACTGTTACATCACAAAAAATAGCATGTGCATATTCATGACCAAGAGGAACTTTCATCTTTTTGGCTTCTCCTGAATCTTGAGTCGATATACATTTGTCTACTTGATACGTAACAAATCCATTTAAGACTCTATTTTTATTATTTCCTATAATTTCCATTGCTTGTTCTGGTGTAGCATCAAAAACCCATCCACGCATATCAGCACGAACTATAATTTTGAACCAACCAGGAGTATTAGGATTAGATGAGCCTGAATAATTATTCCAATATGTTTCAATAGTACCAATTCCATCCTGCGCAACCAAATTGAAGTACTTTTCTTCCTTATCGTACTCATATAATTTAACATCATAAAACTTGCTATAACTATTTAATTTAACCTTATGATTAATATCATCTTTAACCTTATTAACAAAATCATCAAATTCAAAGCCTGATTCTTTTCTAGACTCAAACTCCTTCCTTAAAACTGAATAAGAATTTATATACCAATAAACTCTTTCATCTGTGATAGCATTCATAGCTAAATAATCATTCAGTAAATGGTCAAAACTAAACTTTTCATGTGATGAAATCCCACTGTTAGGTATAGTTTCATAAATTTCTGAGTTGGTAGATTTACACCCAAACATAATCACCAAATAAAAAAATAAAATATACACTCTCATAATTACTCCATGGGAACTAAGAATTTCTATAAACATAACGCCCGCTTAAGGGGCTGACAACGCTACTATCAAGTTTCCGCATAACACCGTAACCACCGAAATCAACGCACAATAAAAATGCCACGCGTTGGAAGTCCCTCTTGAAGCGTTTGTTAGCATTATATGTCGCGTTGGATAGTTTCCAATGAAATGATCCTTGATAACAGAATATTTAGTTGAACACTGGGATAATAATCCAATTTATCCTGAATAAATTTTACAATGTTCGAAATGTCACTATCGGATTTAACGAAAATGTATTTAATATCTGATGGGGACAGCTTTAAACTTTTGTGCACTTTAGTTTTGTCGTTCGCCTCAGCCATGAAACTAGAATCTAGAAACTGTGCTTCACTTACCCAAGGAGCAATGTCTGATGATTCTCTATTTACAGGCACAGCTCTCCATTCATTTTCTTGATAAAACTCTTTATTAATAACTGTTTCACCAACTCGCATTAGCCCCTGCAATCAGGGCGTCCGCATGAATGGTTAGAATTTAGCCGCCAACTTAAATCCAGCTAACAAGACTTGCTCCAAGAAGCCGGGGTTCATCATGCAACGCTTCTGCTTCATTGGCACACTAATTTTGGTTGGC
>NZ_VHTA01000026.1:0-5431 GCF_030851525.1 Vibrio sp. 2017_1457_13 | reverse complement strand
GTCTCTCGATAGAGGAGCCACACTTCAATCGAACTATCAGATAGAGAACTTTAGTTGCAGCTAAAGTCTGGGTCTCACTTTACCCTGATTCGTTAGTTATTATCCATACAAACGCTTCAAGAGGGACAGCCAACGCGTGGCATTTTTACTATGCGTTGGTTTTTGTGGTTACGGTGTTATACGGAAAGTTCGTAGTAGCGTTGGCTGCCCCTTAAGCGGGCGTTAGCATTCAATGGAGAAATACATGTCACAGCTAGTTTCAGAGGTCTGCCATTGTTCACAATGTCACGCAGATACAAATCATGTGGTTGTTTTGGTTAGAAAGGAAAGTCCATTTAAAGACCAACCGAATAGTAAGTTGAAAGAATTTTGGCATGGTGCAATTAAAGGTTGGTTCCTTGGAGCTTTTGTCGCTGCTATGGATGATTTTTCTCGCCATCGTGTATGTGAAGCATGTGGCCACAAAGAAATAGAAGATTGATAGCAGCAATTTTTTATGATATTGCTTTAAATGCCATATAATTCATAAGTTTATGTCTTTCGACCAGTAGGGAAAGTGGGCAAGAATGCTAACAAACGGTTCAAGAGGGACAACCAACGCGTGGCATTTTTATTATGCGTTGGTTTTTGTGATTACGGTGTTATGCGGAAAGTTGGTAGTAGCGTTGGTTGCCCCTTAACCGGGCGTTAGCCGACATCAGAATGTTGAGTTATGGAGAATAAAGTGAATATAAGGAAAGCGATCAAGCAAGACTCTGATAAGTTACTAGAACTTATTGCACACAAAGCCGAGTTTGATCGAAGTATGAAAGGATTTAATGGTGAAATCTCTACGACCAAAGAGAAGATTGAACGTACTTTATTTGGTGATTATCCGTTTGCTCATGCTTTGCTATTAGAAGTCGATGGGGAAGTTCAGGGATTCGCTTTATTTCATTACCGTTATTCTTCTTTTCGTGGTGAGCCTTCAATTTGGCTTGATGACTTACTAGTTATTGGTGAGCATCGGTCAAAGGGATACGGTGCTAAACTTATGCATGCATTGAAAATGGAAGCTAAAAGTTCATTAACTTCTCATATTTCATGGACAGCTAGTCCATACAACGTAAGAGCACACGAGTTCTACAAGAAGTTAGGAGCAGCAGTTGAACGAATGGATGGTCTTCGTCCGTATTTTAATTGGGCAATGTACGGCTAACAAGGCGTTCAAGAGGGATTCGCAACGCGCGGCATTTTCATTATGCGTTGATTTTATTGGTTTTTAGTGCAATGCGGTGAGCTGGTAGTTGCGTTGCTCACCCCTTAACGCGGCGTTATGCTTTATTGAGCCTCAGCAAAATCAATATATAAATTTTAATGGGAAAACTTAGTCTGATTTAGAAGTTTTCCTATTCTAATTCATTGATATTATGAGTTTATTTTTCTTTTTTGTGGTTATTAAAAGTTGAACGATGCTTTTGTTTTTTTGTCGGGTTTTGCTCTGATAAATTGTGTACGCAAAAGGTTCGATTGTTGCTGAAAGGTTTCTTTCTTTGGTGTTGTTTGCTCATTGATTCCGCTGGCTATTTCGCTTCAGCATGTTTGGGATCTCATGAACATCTTACTTGCTGACAGTGTTTGGTTAGCGCAAGTTTATCTATGATTGTGCGCTTTTTTCCGGCTCTGCTCTGATAAATTGTGTACACAAAAGGTTCAATTGTCGCTGAAAAGTCTCTTTCTTTGGTGTTGTTTGCTCATTGATTCCGCAGGCTATTTCGCTTCAACTTATTTGGGATCTTATCGGCACCAATGATTGCTGAAAGTAGGCAAGTTTATCATTTTGAGTTAAAGTGTCTTTAACCAATGAACATTGTAAAAGTTCAATATAATCAATAGGTAATAAAGCATAACAAACGCTTCAAGAGGGACTTCCAACGCGCGGCATTTTTATTATGCGTTGGTTTTTGTGGTTACGGTGTTATGCGGAAACTTGGTAGTAGCGTTGTCAGCCCCTTAAGCGGGCGTTATGCTTTATTGAGCCTCAGCAAAATCAATATATAAATTTTAATAGGAAAGCTTGGTCTGATATTAGCGGTTTTTCATCCTAATTAATTGATATTATGAGTTTATTGTTCTTTTTGGTGGCGATTGAAAGTTGAACGATGCTTTTGTGTTTTTGTCGGGTTTTGCTCTGATAAATTGTGTGCGCAAAAGATTCAATTGTCGCTGAAAGGTCTCTTTCTTTGTTGTTGCTTGTCCATTGATTCCTCAGGCTATTTCGCTTCAGCATGTTTGGGATCTCATGAACATCTTGCTTGCTGACAGTGTTTGGTTATCGCAAGTTTATCGATGTTTGTGCGCTTTTGTCCGGCTCTGCTCTGATAAATTGTGTACGCAAAAGGTTCGATTGTTGCTGAAAGGTCTTTTCCTTTGATGTTGTTTGCTCCTTGATTCCGCAGGCTAATTCGCTTCAACTTGTTTGGGATCTTATCGACAACAATGATTGCTGAAAGTAGGCTGGTTTGTCATTTTGAGTTAAACTGCTGCGAACAAATGAATTTTGTAAAAGTTCAATGTAATCAATAAGTAATAAAGCATAACAAACGCTTCAAGAGGGACTTCCAACGCGTGGCATTTTTATTGTGCGTTGATTTCGGTGGTTACGGTGTTATGCGGAAACTTGGTAGTAGCGTTGTCAGCCCCTTAAGCGGGCGTTATGCTTTATTGAGCCTCAGCAAAATCAATATATAAATTTTAATGGGAAAACTTAGTCTGATTTAGAAGTTTTCCTATTCTAATTCATTGATATTATGAGTTTATTGTTCTTTTTTGTTGCTATTGAAAGTTGAACGATGCTCGTGCTTTTTTTAGCCAACTCTGCTCTGACAAATTGTGTGCGTAAAAAGTTCGATTGTCGCTGAAAAGTCTCTTTCTTTGTTGTTGCTTGTTCATTGATTCCACCGGCTATTTCGCTTCAACTTGTTTGGGATCTCATTGGCATCTAGTTTGCTGACAGTGTTTGGTTAGCGCAAGTTTATCGATACTTTTGCGCTTTTTTCCGTATCTGCTCTGATAAATTGTGTACGCAAAAGGTTCGATTGTTGCTGAAAGGTCTCTTTCTTTGGTGTCGATTGTTCATTGATTCCGCAGGCTATTTCGCTTCAACTTATTTGGGATCTTATCGGAACCAATGATTGCTGAAAGTAGGCAAGTTTATCATTTTGAGTTAAAGTGCTGCGAACAAATGAACTTTTTAAAAGTTCAATGTAATCAATGAGTAATAAAGCATAACAAACGCTTCAAGAGGGACTTCCAACGCGTGGCATTTTTATTATGCGTTGGTTTTTGTGGTTACGGTGTTATGCGGAAACTTGGTAGTAGCGTTGTCAGCCCCTTAAGCGGGCGTTATGTGCTTCAAGGATAAACAATATGAATTACGATGACTTTTAATGAATTTTGCGGCTCTTTCCCCGCTACTAGTCATGTTGTTCAATGGGGCAATTCTGATGTATGGAAAGTAGGCAATAAGGTATTTGCGGTCGGAGGTTGGATCTCTGACGGGAAATCGGCATTTACTTTTAAGGTGTCAGACCTGAACTTTGATTTTCTGAGTAATTGTGATGGTTACAGATCAGCACCATATTTTGCTAATCGAGGAATGAAATGGATTCAGCAAACTGAAACGGGAAGTCGCCTTGATGATGAGTTACGTTATTATCTATATGAATCCTATAGAATTGTTTCAAGTGGTTTAAGTAAAAAGAAGCAGGCTGAATTAGGGATTCTGTGTCAATCTGAAACACGCACATAACAAAGCGTTCAAGAGGGATTCGCAACGCGTAGCATTTTCGTTATGCGTTGATTTTATTGGTTTTTAGTGCAATGCGGTGAGTTGGTAGTTGCGTTACTCACCCCTTAACGCGGCGTTATGTGAATAAGTAAGGATACATGAAAGTATGGCGATTGATCATTTTGCACGTGCTAAAAAGGCATGGCCAATTTTAATTAATAGGGCACAAACGACTTGTGAGCCATTTACCTACAAAGAGATAAGTAATTTAATTGGTCTTCATCATCGAGCTGCCCGTTGGTTTCTCTCAGAGATTCAGGAGTTCTGTAATGAAAATGAGTTAGCTCCTTTGCAAGCTCTCGTTGTTAACAAGAGAACTCGATTGCCAGGAGAGGGTTATTACGGCTCAGCGATTACACCTGAAGCTCATAGAAAAGCACTTAAAAAGGTACGGAAGGAAAAGTGGGCAAAGGTAAAGTTCAATAGGCGCTAGGAGTATTCACATAACAAACAATTCAAGCAGACCCTCAACGCGTAGCATTTTCGTTTTGCGTTGAGTTCGGTGATTACGGCGTTATGCGGAAAGTTGGTAGTTGCGTTTCGGGCTACTTAATTGGGCGTTATATTTTTATTCATAGTATAGGAGATACCAATGGCTCATATTCCAGAAGAAGCGCATGTTGTTGCCTACTATTTGGCAAAATTTCCAGATTCATATAAAAATCTTGAGCCTAATAAAAATATGACGAATTTGCTTATTAGTTACTCTCGATTCTTTTTTATGCCAGATAGTTCATTAAAGAGACTGCGAGATGAGTACGATGCTTTTTTTCCTCATAGAGCAGGATATAAAGGTGCTGATACGAGAGCGTCTCGTGTAAAAGTTAATGAGTCTCTTAAAAATCTTAGTGAGTCTGAATTGCATAAAATAGTACTAAATATTGTAAATGAAGACTCAGCCGTATTACCTGATATTGAGACCGACACGCCTTTGTGGGAAGGGAAAAGGGTTCAAGTTCTAGTCAATAAATTTGAAAGAAATCGGTATGCACGTGCCGCTTGTATTGAACATCATGGGTTAAAGTGTCAATGCTGCTCCAATAATATGGGTGAAATTTACGGGGCAATTGCTGAAGGTATTATTGAGGTACACCATATCAAACCTATATCCGAAATTGGTGTTGATTATCAAATTGATCCCATCGCTGATTTAGTTCCTCTTTGCCCGAATTGTCATAGAGTTGTGCATAAACGAAACCCGCCTTATACAGTCGAAGAAGTGCGGTCAGCGTTAAGAAAAATATAACAAACTGTTCAAGAGGGATTCGCAACGCGTGGCATTTTTACTATGCGTTGGTTTAAGTGATTAAGGTGGTATGCGGCGGCATCGGTATTGCGTTGCTCACCCCTTAACAGGGCGTTATACGCCAATCAAATATTGAGCATCAAAAAGGACTTAGCGTGGAAGAAATTAAGGGAATAATCGACTTTATGATAGAGGTCGAGAAGCTTAAATCGATAGAACGACAAACTAAACCGTAAGCGCATCATAAACCCCGCATTCTAATCGTCTATCCCGAATAATAAGATCAAACCTCCAACCCAAAGGAGATTTGAAATGGCCAAACGACGCACTAACCAAGAATGGCGAACCCTGTTCGA
>NZ_VHTA01000025.1:0-5623 GCF_030851525.1 Vibrio sp. 2017_1457_13 | reverse complement strand
CACACCACTCATGCTCAATGCCCAAAAAAGAAAGCAAAAGCTTAACCTTGTAACAGTTACCAGATTGGATATCTCCATAAACCTTCACTACAAATCTCCTTTTGTATGCTCAAAAACACATAACGCCGCGTTAAGGGGTGAGCAGCGCAACTACCAACTCACCGCATTGCACTAAAAACCAATAAAATCAACGCATAATGAAAATGCTGCGCGTTGCGAATCCCTCTTAAACGCTTTGTTATGTAACAATATTTTCCATCATGTATATGTGGTCAGCATACATTTGACCACCGATTTCATAAGCATCAGGAATCACACTATGTAATGTGAATCCACTTTTGATTAACACTTTTTCTGAACCAAGATTGCCTTCTGTAACCACAGCGGAGAAATTTTTTAGACCAAAATACTTTCGGGAATATTCAACTAAAGCTCGTAATGATTCAGTCGCATAACCTCGACCATGGAAGTGAGTTAAAAACATGAAACCAACTTCAACCGCTCCATTCTGGATGCAATAACCTGTTATACCTACTTTGATACCCGTTTCTAATTCGGAAACAACCAAACAGCACCAATGGTTAGAATCTGGTGTCCATGGTTCAAGCCTAGAACGAAATTTAGACTGAATTTCCAACAACGTCGGCTCATCGAAGCAAAGTGAAATAACCTTTGGATCGGTATGAAGAATTTGAAATAGAGGCCAGTCCGCTTCTGATATCGGAGACATCACTAAACGATCTGAAAATATTTTTTCCACTGAACCTTCCTTGTTACATAACGCCCGGTTAAGGGGCAACCAACGCTACTACCAACTTACCGCATAACACTGTAATCACAAAAACCAACGCATAGTAAAAATGCCACGCGTTGGTTGTCCCTCTTGAACCGTTTGTTATATTTCAGTTACATACAGCTACTGAAATACCACACAACATTTAAAAATCAGCTAAAAATCAATCGATTAAGGTAAGTTTAAATCACTTTCTTTACAGAAATACAAGCAGATAACTTTATAACCAATGAAATATTACCAATTGATTTTAATAACAAATATTAGATAAATCATAAATTAATGTTAACTCAATCGAAATAACCACAAAATTCGATTAAACGATAACTTTTGTTAGTCATTGATATACATGATCAAACCAAGAGCTATCGGCAACCAGAAATCATCAACCAGCAAAACACTCACAATACCACTTAACTTTTAAATTTGTAGCACGTTGAATTTAAAAGAAATATAACGCCCAATTAAGTAGCCCGAAACGCTACTACCAACTTTCCGCACTACGCCGTAATCACTAAACTCAACGCAAAACGAAAATGCCACGCGTTGAGGGTCTGCTTGAATTGTTTGTTATAACGCAATTCTATGACTTGGATTTTTCACCTAAATACTCGGTAAAGCGCAAAAGATAACCATCCGGATCTTGTATCAGAAACTCTTTCTGACCCGATAGTATTTCGCCTATGTCATACCATGTTTCTTTGAGTTCTTTAAACAACTTGATGTCTGCTGCTTGAATGCGCTCATAAATCGAAGATATATCTGACAACTCAATTTGAAAGTTAACGCCTCTACCAAATGGCGCGACTAAGCTATCCGTAGCCCAAGCTTCATCATGAATTTGCTCCAACATGATCTGGACTTTTTCAAGTTCCAAGTAAGCAAAATCGGGATTATCTCTTTGATTTCTAATCTTAAAACCGAGAATTTCACAATAAAATCTCAGTGATGTTGTGAAGTTTGATACCGACAATTCAGGTACCATCGGATTCCAATATTCGTCCATTTCATTCCTTGATATACGATGAACTCAAATGCGTTATAACGCCGCGTTAAGGGGTGAGCAACGCAACTACCAACTCACTGCATTACACTAAAAACCAATAAAATCAATGCATAACGACAATGCCACGCGTTGCGAATCCCTCTTGAACGCTTTGTTATGTACGTTGTACCGAATACACTGGAACCCAACCAATTTCACCCGTTGACCTCGAAACTCGATACCAAGAATTGAGTTCAAAAAGCACTGACAGTTTTTCACCGATGACAGTATTCAGCTCAACATTATCATAGTCTTCAAGCATGATACCTACGGAATCACTTTCACTCTTTTCTATATACTGAATTGGAGCCCAACCTTGCTCACCTAAATCATTGGTAATAAAAATCCAATTGGGAAATTCATCATCCATTTTACCAAGAGCTACTCTATCGCCTCGTTTCAAATAAAATGGATTTGGATATTCTGAGATATGATTTTCAAGAGCAACTACTTCCATATTATCTCCATAGTACATAACGCCCACTTAAGGGGCTGACAACGCTACTACCAAGTTTCTGCACAACGCCGAAACCACTGAAATCAACGCATAATAAAAATGCCGCGCGTTGGAAGTCCCTCTTGAAGTGTTTGTTATAAGGTGGATAACTACTTAATTAAATTGAGTATTTCTTTAAACTCTGGCTCTCGGCAATCTTTAACTAGTTCATAAAGACTCATTTCCAAACCAGTTATATCAACTCCAGAATCTGCTAACTTTCTGATTGCTAGCTCTTTGTTTAATTCATCACGTGACGCAACACAATCGCTTACCAAGTGTATATCGTAACCCAGATTTTTTAGATGAAGTGCCGTTTGATAAACACATATATGAGCTTCGATCCCACATATTAACCAAGAAGCTTTATCTGACTTTTGGATTTCATCAATAAAACGAGGCTCACTACAAGCGTCAAAACTGAACTTGCCAATAGGCTTTTGATTACTCAATAACTCATTTATCTCTTCGATAGTTTTACCTAATTTATCAGGATTCTGCTCAAGCCAAACTATTGGTAAACCAAGAAATTGGGCTCCTTTAACTAGTTTTGTACAGTTTGAAACGAGCTCGTTACTATTGGATACTAATCGAGCAAGCTTACCTTGAATATCAACGACAATCAGGCCAGTGTTTTCCTTATTAAGCATACAAACTCCTGTGCTAAACCACCTTATAACGCCGCGTTAAGGGGTGAACAACGCAACTGCCAGCTCACCGCATTGCACTAAAAACTAATAAAATCAAAGCATAATGAAAATGCTACGCGTTGCGAATCCCTCTTTAACGCTTTGTTAGCCGTCATGCCAACGAGAGCCCACCATCAACTACCAGCGTGTGACCAACGATATAACTAGCTTTATCAGATAATAAAAACTCTATTGCATTGACGATTTCGTCGATTTCACCAAAACGATTGATTGGTACGACGCCTGAAACCTCAGCGCGAATATGAGAATTTTCAAGTTGCTTTTCTTCCCATCGAGGCGTCCAAGTGACACCGGGGGCAACTGCATTGATTCGAATGCCAGATTTAATGCTTTCTAAGGCAACAGATTTAGTTAAACCCTCAAGGGCGTGTTTAGCTGCACTATACATTGATGCATTGGGTGTCGGTCTAATACCATTAACCGAACTTATATTTACTATGGATGCACCTGCTTCCATTAACTTCAGTTCAGATCTCAAACATAAAGCTTGGCACAAAAAATCCACATGAAGTGTTTCTTTGAGAAATGGGACTTCTACTTGAGATAAATACCCTCGAGAAGCAAGTGCCGGAGACGCGTTATTTACAGCAACGTCTAACTTACCGTAATGCTCTGCAACGTGGGTAAATAGCCTTTCTAATTGTTGCTCATCCGCAATATCAACAGATTGATAATCAACAGCTTTTAATTCTGGGTATTTTTTAAGTACATCTAACCAAGTATTCTTTGAACGAGAACATGTAATAACTTTATATCCCTGCTTCAAAAGCCGAAGAACTGTATGTAAACCGATACCTTTTGAACCACCTGTAACTAATGCTATTTTCAATTTAGGACTCCTTTCCTATTTATGTACTTTGACGGCTAACGCCGCGTTAAGGGGCAGCCAACGCTACTACCAAGCTTCCGCATAACACCGTAACCATAAAAACCAACGCATAATAAAAATGCCACGCGTTGGCTGTCCCTCTTGAACGCCTTGTTATACCGTTCTTATAGCGCTAGAATGACCTTTATAAAGACCACTTAAAGGACTCAATAAATGACCGCTAGAATCTTAGCCGATGTGGCTGCAAGTATTACTGAATTAAAAGCTAATCCGATGAAAGTTGCAACAAGTGCATATGGTGAACCTGTCGCTGTACTTAACCGAAATGAACCAGCCTTTTACTGTGTTCCAGCAAAAGCATACGAAATGATGATGGATAGACTCGATGATCTCGAACTATTAGCTATTGCAAGAGAACGAGAGTCTGAAGAAAGTATTTCGGTAAACATCGATGACCTATAAACTTGATTTCAAAAAGAGCGCGTTAAAAGAATGGAAAAAACTTGGCTCTACACTACAACTGCAATTTAAAAAGAAACTAATTGAACGCTTAGAAAACCCACATGTACCAGCATCAAAACTCTCTGGCGCTGATAACATGTATAAAATAAAGCTACGTCAGTCTGGCTACCGTCTTGTTTACCAAGTAAAAGATGACGTTATCGTGGTAACGGTCTTAGCAGTTGGAAAACGAGAGCGAAGTGATGTTTACCGTAGCGCAATGAAACGATTAGATGACTGATTAATATACCAATCAATTAATATACCAATCAATGCCTCTTTTTTCGGCAAGGTATAACGCCCTGCTAAGGGGTGAGCAACGTAACTACTAACTCACCGCATAGCACTGTAAACACTAAACCAAATGCATAACAAAAATGCTACGCGTTGCGAATCCCTCTTGAGCAGCTTGTTATATGCCTTTTACACGCATATACTTAATGCGCACTTTACATACGCACTGGAGGCGACATGAGAAACTCATACAGCACACAAGCACCAAAGAAGGCGACAAATTTAACTCTAAACAGTGAGTTGCTCGCTGAGGCCAAGCGCCTTAATATTAATCTTTCAGCCACAATGGAAAAGGCGCTTGAAAAAGAAGTAAAACAACGCCTTAAAACTGAATGGCTAGAGCAAAATGCAGAAGCTATTAATGCCTGCAATGAACTTACTGAAAATCACGGTCTATTTTCCGATTCTTACCGAGTATTCTAATGTCTCAATTTTCGCTATACCAAAATAACGATAAAAGCACTTCAACGGCATACCCTTACTTTGTTGATGTTCAAAGTGAGTTACTTGATACACTGAATACTCGATTAGTTATTCCGCTAACACCCGTTGAGTTATTGGATAAAAAAGCACCGAATCATTTATGTCCAGTGATCCATATTGATCAAGGAGACTTTGTAATTTTAACTCATCAAATGGCCAGTGTCCCGACCAAGATTTTACGTGAGCCAGTGAATGAGCTAAGTACTTTCAGAAATGAGATCATTGCAGCTATCGACTTTTTGATTACTGGCATATAACGCCGCGTTAAGGGGTGAGCAACGCAACGACAAACTCACCGCATCACACTAAAAACTAATAAAATCAACGCATAACGAAAATGCCACGCGTTGCGAATCCCTCTTTAACGCCTTGTTATGTGTTTTTCCGCTCATTTAAAAGGTTTTGATATCGTTTTTCACCAATAAACCAAGCTATAGCATTAAACGGAATACCAATACCAAAAAAAATTATT
>NZ_VHTA01000024.1:0-5840 GCF_030851525.1 Vibrio sp. 2017_1457_13 | reverse complement strand
TCCAAGAGATGGACGATGCCAATTCATCACTGGAAGCAAGCGCTAAATCGCTTTATGATTATGTTTGAAGAACGATTAACTGATTACTTGTAAGCAATAGCAGTTACACAAAATTATTTACAGGGTCATAAGGAAGTTTCGTGGATATTTTAGGATTACTATCGGGTGCTTTAGTTCAAGTTTGGTACATCATACCTCTGTTACTTATCGTTTCGATATTCAAGAGTCGATGGTTTAAAGGTCTGTTTGGCGAGTACTTGGTAAACAGATTGCTGTCACAGTTATCTGAATCAGACTACACGTTAGTAAAAGATGTAACTTTATCCACAGAAGATGGCACAACACAAATTGACCACGTTGTTGTATCTAAGTTTGGTATTTTTGTTGTTGAAACAAAAAATATGAAAGGGTGGATCTTTGGCTCAAAAAGTCAAAAACAATGGACTCAAAAAATCTATCGGCATACTTCCAAATTTCAGAATCCTCTCCATCAAAATTATAAACATATCAAAACCCTTGAATCATTGTTGGGTATAGATTCATCTAAGTTACATTCGGTCATCGTTTTTATTGGTGATAGTACGTTTAAAACTGATATGCCTAATAATGTTACTTACGCACGAGGTTGCTTGGATTACATTAAGCAGTTCATCCAGCCAGTATTTTCAGATGCTGAATGCGTCCAAATTATTTCGGCCATCAACGAAGTTAAGCTCAAGAAAGGCGTGGTTACAGATCTAAAGCATAGGCAACATGTTAAAGAGCTGGTCGCTTCAAAAGAAAACATAAAGCAATGTTCACGTTGTGGCTCTGATATGGTTGTGCGTGAAACAAAGCGTGGTGAAGATAAAGGTAAACAGTTTTGGGGTTGCTCCTCTTTCCCTAAATGTAGGTCAGTGGAAAAATTCAACTAACAAAGCATTTAAGAGTGATTCGCAACGCTTGGCATTTTCGCTTCGCTCAAGTATAGCCAAACGTCGCTCACACCTTAATGCGGCGTTATGTTTTTAATCAGGTTTAGAGAATCATGGAAGAAAAGAGTCAGTTATTTTTACAGCAGTACCTTCGAACTTTACCTAGTGAAGTGTCTGAAAAATATACATCATTTAGTTCGGATTACTTTTGCGCAGATGAGTATAACGCAAATCTATGTGCAGATTTAATTCTACGCGGCGAGAAACGTGCATCATGCAGCATGGAATATTGGTATAGCCACGAAAGCGAAGTATTACCTATAGTTGGCCACCTTCAAGTGGTCACAAACTGGAATGGTGAGCCAATTTGTATCATTGAGATAACATCGGTCTCAAGTTGTCGATTCAAAGAAGTGACGGAAGAGTTTGCGGCAAGTGAGGGTGAGGGCGACAAATCGCTAGAATGGTGGCGTAATGCTCATTGGAAATTTTTCTCACGTGAATGTGAAGATTTAGGTATAGAGCCAAGTGAGGATATGTTATTGGTTTTAGAACACTTTAAGGTCGTGTATCACTAAAAACATAACAAGGCGTTAAAGAGGGATTCGCAACGCGTAGCATTTTCGTTATGCGTAGATTTTACTAGTTTTTAGTGCAATGCGGTTAGTTGGTAGTCGCGTTGCTCACCCCTTAACGCGGCGTTATGTTTTTTATCACGTTTTGGGGCTATAATCGGTCAAACCTTTATTGATAGTAGGTGTGATATGAATCGAAAAGTTGAAGCTTACGGCGTTGATGCTGTTGAAAGACCGAAAATTAAGGCTAGCAAAAAGCTTGATTTGACTGGTGATGCTGGTCGTCAAATTGTGAAGTCTGAAACAAAACTTGCTTTGCGTACCCATCAGAAGACATTCACTAAATTGGCTGATATGTAATGGATATCATCTGTTTTCCTTTTGAACGAGTGATCGAAATTAATGCTTTCATCCTAAAAACAGAACCAGGAATGAAAGGGGCAGTTGATATTCCTAAGCTTCAAGGGGCGCTAGGTCGAATCGATAATGCGATCGTTTATGAAGGACTGGATGATGTTTTCGAAATCGCAGCTAAATACACTGCTTGTATAGCGGTTTCACATGCGCTACCAGATGCCAACAAACGCACAGGTTTGGCTGTGGCACTTGAATATTTATCACTTAACGATTTTGAGCTTACGCAGGAAAACGATTTACTTGCGGATGCAGTTCGAGATCTTGTTATCGGCATTATCAACGAAACAGATTTTGCCGACATTCTCTACGCACAATACGCAAAAGAACAAAATTCAGTTCTCTAAACATAACAAGGCGTTAAAGAGGGATTCGCAACGCGTAGCATTTTCGTTATGCGTTGATTTTATTAGTTTTTGTGCAATGCGGAGAGTTGGTAGTTGCGTTGCTCACCCCTTAACGCGGCGTTAGCAGAATTATGGAGAAATCAGTGAGTGTAGTACGAGTGGTTTATGACCATAGAGTCGATGGTGAAGGTCTTATTACCCATGAGAAAGAGGTCAGATTACATAGGGAACTATGTGAAATAATGGATGCTTATCCTTGGGCTGCAGAGATTGATGGCTTTGAAAAATATGGTGTGGGTGGTTGTTTCCACTTTTTACTTGGTAAGGATAACGTTTATGCATGTTACCAATATGTACCAGTTGATGTGGACTCAGGGATCTTGAATTTAGATATCGTTATGAAGCCCGGTTTTTTAAACATATTTGGACGTAAATCGGTTTCGAAAGACTTTGATATTGTTTCTATTCCAGAAGTTAAAGCTGCGGTAAAAGAGCTTTTTGAGCATACTGTTGAATCACTGTATGAAAAGTATAGGCGTTAAAAATTCTGCTAACAAGGCGTTTAAGAGGGATTCGCAACGCGTAGCATTTTCGTTATGCGTTGATTTTATTGGTTTTTAGTGCAATGCGGTGAGTTGGTAGTCGCGTTGCTCACCCCTTAACGCGGCGTTATGTGCTTAAAGTATAAAGGTAAATATGGCAGTTTTAGAAATTCTTACAGCACCAGATCCAAGGCTTAAGATTACAGCAGAGAAAGTTCAGGATATTGAATCGGTTCAGAAATTAATCGATGATATGTTGGAAACCCTATATTCAACTGATAATGGTATAGGTCTAGCTTCAGTTCAAGTGGGTCGTAAAGAAGCGGTTGTTATTATCGATCTTTCAGATAATCGAGATCAGCCATTGATATTGATTAACCCTGAAGTAGTGAGTGGTAGCAACAAAGCTTTAGGTCAAGAGGGGTGTCTTTCAGTTCCAGATTATTATGCAGAGGTGGAGCGTTATACATCAGTTGTAGTATCGGCGTTAGATCGAACAGGTCAGCGAATCACGATCGAAAGTGATGATTTTCTGGCTATCGTGATGCAGCATGAGATTGATCATCTTTCTGGTAATTTATTCATTGATTATCTTTCACCGTTAAAGCGTCAAATGGCGATGAAAAAGGTGAAAAAGGTGAAAAAGTACGTCAAATCGCACCCTCAACCACGCACATAACAAACGGTTAAAGAGGGATTCGCAACGCTCGGCATTTTTATTATGCGTTGATTTCAGTGGTTATGGTGTTGTGCGGTGATTTGGTAGTTGCGTTGCTCACCCCTTAACCGGGCGTTAGCATTCAAGGAGAAAAGTTTGCACATTCCAGGGAAGTTTAAACAAGACAATATTGATGTACTTATCAATCTGATGCGTGAATATCCATTCGCAACAGTCATTACCTCTTCAAATTCAGCGATCGAGGCTAATCATCTTCCTTTATCTTTAATAGAGTTGGACGGTAAGTTACGTTTAAAGGGGCACATAGCTAAGGTCAATTCAGTTTGGCAAACCGCTAATCCTGTATCTGAAGTTCTTGTGATTTTTAACGGCCCAAATAGCTATGTATCTCCCAGTTATTATCCGACTAAGAAAGAGAATGGTAAGGCTGTGCCGACATGGAATTATATTGTGGTACATGTGAAAGGAAAGATTCGGTTTATTCACGAACCGCAATGGATATTGGAGGTTCTTGAGCAGTTAACATTGGAGCACGAGCAAGGACAAGCGGTGCCGTGGTCAATGTCAGATGCACCGGAGGGATACATTCATAAAATGTTGCCTGCGGTAGTAGGTGTTGAAATTGAGGTAGAGTCACTCAGTGGTCAATGGAAATTAAGCCAGAATCATCCAGAGATAAATCAACAGGGTGTTGTTGATGGCTTGTCATCCAAAGATGATACAAGCTCACAGGTTATCGCTTCACTCATGAGCGCTAATCTTTGACAAGAATGCTAACAAGGCGTTAAAGAGGGATTCGCAACGCGTAGCATTTTCGTTATGCTTTGATTTTATTAGTTTTTAGTGCAATGCGGTTAGTTGGTAGTCGCGTTGCTCACCCCTTAACGCGGCGTTAAATTTCAAGGAGGCTCGGTGTTCCAAGTTAAGTTCTATGAGACATACTATTTCTGTAATGTTATTCACAACATTCTAAGGGACCAGTTTTCTTATATACGTAGAATTAATGATTTCTACTGTGATGAACAGATATTCTATTTAGCTAGCCCTTTTCAGAAATACTCGGCATTTCATCACTTCATTGAATTTGTAGTAGAAGACATTTATCTGGAAGAAGCATTTGAGGCTGATATTGAAGAACTGAAAGGAAATAAAAGGACTCATAGTGCAGTTCGCCAGCACTATAGCCTCGATAAGTTGCCGATCGAAAGAGCTTTTGATTTTCATGAAATAGAATATCAAAGCTTTGTTTCTCATCTGCTAAGTTATGGGAAGTCACTCTCGAGTTTCGATATAAATGATCTCGATAGCTATATGGAAGAAACTCGTCTTAGTCAGTCGTATGAATATCTAATTAGGCAAACAGTTAAAGAAATATTCCATGTTCTTTTTCAAAATCGGCAGCTAATGCTTAACTTCAATGAGATGTTAGCGAGCGGGCTAGAGTTAAGTATGGACGAACCTGTCGCAGAAGAAGCCGAAATATGGTTCTCAAAGCCAGGAATAATCAAGCGGCAATCAATTCCTAAATGGGTTCAAAGGGCAGTATATTTCAGAGATAGGGGGCGTTGTGTTCTATGTGACAAAGACCTTTCCGGAACTGTAAATTTAGAAAATCATACAAATTATGACCATATAGTTCCTTTAGCAAAACATGGGTTTAACGATGTATCTAACATTCAATTGCTGTGTCGAGAGTGTAATCAGCGTAAAAAAGATGGTAATGCAATAACTTCAAACCAATACCAGTCATGGTACTCATACGATGAAATTTAACAAAGCATTTAAGAGTGATTCGCAACGCTTGGCAGTTTCGCTTCGCTCAAGTATAGCCAATCGTCGCTCACACCTTAATGCGGCGTTAGCTTGCTAAAGGCTAGCAATACTAGCCTAAACTTGCCCTAATATCTGAAATGGTGATAAATAGCTTATTTTCTGCATCTTGAAACGCTTTAAAACCATAGCGCTCATAGAAATGTTTAGCGCCATCTTTTGCGTCAACAATAACGACGGGGAATGCCACGCTATCACTAGCGGCTAGTAGTTTTCGTAGAGCATCGATAAGTAACCACTCTCCAAATCCTTTACCTTTATAGCGCTCATCGATAGCTAAGCGAGCAATGAGTCCGCCAGACGTTGATGACTGATGCTTTTTCTGTAACTTATCGGGCAATGCTTTTAGGTCAATGGGTGTCATTGTTAAAGTGTAAAAACCGATGATAAGTGAGGTATTATTTTCATCCTCTAGACCCTGTAAATAATTTTGTGTAACTGCTATTGCTTACAAGTAATCAGTTAATCGTTCTTCAAACATAATCATAAAGCGATTTAGCGCTTGCTTCCAGTGATGAATTGGCATCGTCCATCTCTTG
>NZ_VHTA01000023.1:0-6323 GCF_030851525.1 Vibrio sp. 2017_1457_13 | reverse complement strand
GGCTTTGCTCTGATAAATTGTGTGCGTAAAAGGTTCGATTGTTGCTGAAAGGTCTCTTTCTTTGGTGTTGCTGGTTCATTGATTCCGCAGGCTAATTCGCTTCAACTTGTTTGGGATCTTATCGGCATCAATGATTGCTGAAAGTAGGCAAGTTTATCATTTTGAGTTAAAGTGGTTTGAACTAGTAAACGTTGCAAAAGTTCAATGTAATCAATAAGTAATAAAGCATAACAAACGCTTCAAGAGGGACTTCCAACGCGTGGCATTTTTATTATGCGTTGGTTTTTGTGGTTACAGTGTTATGCGGTAACTTGGTAGTAGCGTTGTCAGCCCCTTAAGCGGGCGTTATGCTTTATTGAGACTCAGCAAAATCAATATATAAATTTTAATGGGAAAACTTAGTCTGATTTAGAAGTTTTCCTATTCTAATTCATTGATATTATGAGATTATTGTTCTTTTTGGTAGCGATTGAAAGTTGAACGATACTTGTGCTTTTTCGGTAACTTTGCCCTGATAAATTGTGTACGCAAAAGGTTCGATTGTTGCTGAAAGGTCTCTTTCTTTGGTGTTGCTGGTTCATTGATTCCTCAGGCTATTTCGCTTCAGCATGTTTGGGATCTCATGAACATCTTGCTTGTTGACAGTGTTTGGTTAGCGCAAGTTTATCGATGTTTGTGCGCTTTTGTCCGGCTTTGCTCTGATAAATTGTGTGCGTAAAAGGTTCGATTGTTGCTGAAAGTAGGCAAGTTTATCATTTTGAGTTAGAGTGCTGCGAACAAATGAATTTTTTAAAAGTTCAATATAATCAATAAGTAATAAAGCATAACAAACGCTTCAAGAGGGACTTCCAACGCGCGGCATTTCTATTATGCGTTGGTTTTTGTGGTTTTAGTGTTATGCGGAAACTTGGTAGTAGCGTTGTCAGCCCCTTAAGCGGGCGTTATAGCTCAGGTCAGATTTACCGCTCAAAAATTATGGCTACGTTAATCACGTATAGTGTTGCTATCTATACGTCAATTGCGTACACTTGACGTATGAAAAGTGTATTTGTCGAATCAACCATATTTGAAAAGTACCGCAATGAATATCTCAGCGATGATGAATTTAGGCTTTTTCAAGCTGAGTTAATGTCTAACCCGAAGCAGGGTGACGTGATTCAAGGTACAGGTGGTTTGCGAAAGATTCGAGTTGCAAGTAAAGGTAAGGGCAAGCGTGGTGGCTCTCGCGTGATCTATTACTTCCTCGATGAGAAGCGTCGTTTCTACTTGCTAACGGTTTACGGCAAGAATGAAATGTCCGACTTAACCGCAGACCAAAAGAAGCAACTAAAGGCTTTTATGGAGGCGTGGCGTAATGAGCAATCGTGATCTATTTGCAGAGTTAAGTTCAGCACTTGTTGAGGCTAAAGAGCATTCAGAGGGCAAACTTACCCTTAAAACTCATCAAGTTAATGACATCAGTGAGTTAAATATCTCACCAGATGAAATCGTGAGTATTCGAGAGCAGTTTAATATGTCTCGTGGTGTGTTTGCTCGTTTGTTGCACACCTCATCTCGTACGTTAGAAAACTGGGAACAAGGGCGTAGCGCACCAAATGGACAAGCAGTAACCCTGTTAAAGCTGGTTCAGCGTCATCCAGAAACCCTGTCACATATAGCTGAGCTATAACAAACAATTCAAGCAGACCCTCAACGCGTGGCATTTTCGTTTTGCGTTGAGTTTAGTGATTACGGTGTAATGCGGGAAGTTGGTAGTAGCGTTTCGGGCTACTTAATTGGGCGTTAGTTTGCTACAGGTTATCGGGAAGTACAGTGAAAAAATGAACGTAGATATCAGATCAGCAAAGGAAGTCGAACTTGAATTAATTCATTCTTTAGTTATTTCAAATGATGAATGGACAAAGTTCAATGCGCCTTATTTTCCTTACTCTCATCCTACACTAGAACAGTTTAAACATTCATTCTTTCAGCGTTTATTGATTGGCTCAGATTTACAATTGATTACGGTTGATGACGTTCCAGTAGGAACAGTTAGCTGTTACTGGGAATGTGAAGAAACTCGTTGGCTTGAAGCTGGCGCAGTTATTTATAATCAAGATTATTGGGGTAAAGGTATTGCTGCTAAAGCTATACCTTTATGGGTATCGTACTTATTTGCAAGTAAAGAAATCGAAAGGGTAGGGTTAACCACTTGGTCAGGTAATCCTCGAATGATGTCTCTCGCATTGAAACTAGGTTTCGAGCAAGAAGCTAGTCTTCGAAAAGTACGTTACTACCAAGGTAAATACTATGATTCGGTCAAATTTGGTGTATTACGCTCGGAGTGGTTAGAACGCAACTAACAAGGCGTTAAAGAGGGATTCGCAACGCGTGGCATTTTCGTTATGCGTTGATTTTATTAGTTTTTAGTGTAATGCGGTGAGTTTGTAGTTGCGTTGCTCACCCCTTAACGCGGCGTTATGCTTTATTGAACCTCAGCAAAATCAATATGTAAATTTTAATGGGAAAACTTAGTCTGATTTAGAAGTTTTCCTATTCTAATTCATTGATATTATGAGTTTATTGTTCTTTTTGGTTGCTATTGAAAGTTGATCGATGCTTGAGTTTATTCGGCCAACTCTGCTCTGATAAATTGTGTACAAAAAAGGTTCGATTGATGCTGAAAGGTCTCTTTCTTTTGTGTTGATTGTTCATTGATTCCGCTGGCTATTTCGCTTCAGCATGTTTGGGATCTCATGAATATCTTACTTGCTGACAGTGTTTGGTTAGCGCAAGTTTATCGGTGGTTATGCGCTTTTTTCCGGCTCAGCCCTGATAAATTGTATGTGTAAAAGGTTCAACTGTTGCTGAAAAGTCTCTTTCTTTGGTGTTGTTTGCTCCTTGATTCCACAGGCTATTTCGCTTCAACTTATTTGGGATCTTATCGGCAACAATGATTGTTGAAAGTAGGCTGGTTTGTCATTTTGAGTTAAACTGCTTCGAACAAATAAATTTTGTAAAAGTTCAATATAATCAATAAGTAATAAAGCATAACAAACGCTTCAAGAGGGACTTCCAACGCGCGGCATTTTCATTATGCGTTGATTTTTGTGATTACGGTGTTATGCGGAAACTTGGTAGTAGCGTTGTCAGCCCCTTAAGCGGGCGTTATGCTTTATTGAGCCTCAGCAAAATCAATATATAAATTTTAATGGGAAAACTTAGTCTGATTTAAAGGGTCGTTTTCTGTTCTAATTCATTTATATTATGGGTTTATTGTTCTTTTTTGTGGCGATTGAAAGTTGAACGAGGCTTTTGTGTTTTTGTCGGCTTTTGCTCTGATAAATTGTGTATGCAAAAGGTTCGATTATCGCTGAAAAGTCTCTTTCTTTGGTGTTGTTTGCTCATTGATTCCGCAGGCTATTTCGCTTCAGCATGTTTGGGATCTCATTGGCATCTAGCTTGCTGACAGTGTTTGGTTAGCGCAAGTTTATCGGCGAATGTGCGTTTTTATCCGGCTCTGCTCTGATAAATTGTGTGCGCAAAAGGTTCGATTGTTGCTGAAAGGTCTCTTTCTTTGGTGTCGATTGTTCATTGATTCCGCAGGCTATTTCGCTTCAACTTATTTGGGATCTTATCGGCACCAATGATTGCTGAAAGTAGGCAAGTTTATCATTTTGAGTTAAAGTGGCTTTAACGAATGAACATTGTAAAAGTTCAATGTAATCAATAGTTAATAAAGCATAACAAACGCTTCAAGAGGGACTTCCAACGCGTGGCATTTTTATTATGCGTTGATTTCGGTGGTTTCAGTATTATGCGGAAACTTGGTAGTAGCGTTGTCAGCCCCTTAAGCGGGCGTTATGCTTTATTGAGCCTCAGCAAAATCAATATATAAATTTTAATAGGAAAACTTAATCTAATTTAGAAGTTTTCTTATTCTAATTTATTGATATTATGAGTTTATTGTTCTTTTTGGTTGCTATTGAAAGTTGATCGATGCTTGAGTTTATTCGGCCAACTCTGCTCTGATAAATTGTGTACGTAAAAGGTTCGATTTTTGCTGAAAGGTCTCTTTCTTTGGTGTTGCTGGTTCAATGATTCCACCGGCTATTTCGCTTCAGCATGTTTGGGATCTCATGAATATCTTACTTGCTGACAGTGTTTGGTTCGCGCAAGTTTATCGATGATTATGCGCTTTTTTCCGGCACTGCTCTGATAAATTGTGTGCGTAAAAGGCTCAATTGTCGCTGAACGGTCTCTTCCTTTGTTGTTGTTGACCCCTTGATTCCTCAGGCTAATTCGCTTCAACTTGTTTGGGATCTTATCGGCATCAATGATTGCTGAAAGTAGGCAAGTTTATCATTTTGAGTTAAAGTGCTCGTAACCAATAAGTGTTGTAAAAGTTCAATATAATCAATAAGTAATAAAGCATAACAAACGCTTCAAGAGGGACTTCCAACGCGTGGCATTTTTATTATGCGTTGATTTTTGTGGTTACGGTGTTATGCGGAAACTTGGTAGTAGCGTTGTCAGCCCCTTAAGCGGGCGTTAGGTCACAACGGGATCACACGAATAATGTATGAAGATATCGAGTGAGTATGGAATAGCCAATAGGGTATAGAGGAAAGAAGGCAAAAAGGACGAATATTAGTCATTTCCATGATACCCTTGAGGCGCTTTCGTGCGCACCTTAATCGGGGCGCGATTGAAGCGTGACGCCCGCAAGACCTCAAGGTAGAGCGATGCCCAATACTTCGGCTTCGATTTTTGTCTTTTTCTTCAATTCTTTTTTGATAGTCAATAATGAACGAGAGACCATAGGCAACATTGGTCGTGACCTAACAAACGATTCAAGACAGACTCGCAACGCAAAGCATTGTTATTATGCGTGTAGTTTGGTGATAAAGTCGTTATGCGGAAGGTTGGTAGTCGCGTTGTTCGCTGCTTAATCGGGCGTTATGCTTTATTGAGCCTCAGCAAAATCAATATATAAATTTTAATGGGAAAACTTAATCTAATTTAGAAGTTTTCTTATTCTAATTTATTGATATTATGAGTTTATTGTTCTTTTTGGTTGCTATTGAAAGTTGATCGATGCTTGAGTTTATTCGGCCAACTCTGCTCTGATAAATTGTGTACGCAAAAGGTTCGATTTTTGCTGAAAGGTCTCTTTCTTTGGTGTTGCTGGTTCATTGATTCCACCGGCTATTTCGCTTCAGCATGTTTGGGATCTCATGAATATCTTACTTGCTGACAGTGTTTGGTTCGCGCAAGTTTATCGATGATTATGCGCTTTTTTCCGGCACTGCTCTGATAAATTGTGTGCGTAAAAGGCTCAATTGTCGCTGAACGGTCTCTTCCTTTGGTGTTGTTGACCCCTTGATTCCTCAGGCTAATTCGCTTCAACTTGTTTGGGATCTTATCGGCATCAATGATTGCTGAAAGTAGGCAAGTTTATCATTTTGAGTTAAAGTGCTCGTAACCAATAAGTGTTGTAAAAGTTCAATATAATCAATAAGTAATAAAGCATAACAAACGCTTCAAGAGGGACTTCCAACGCGCGGCATTTTCATTATGCGTTGATTTTGGTGGTTATGGTGTTATGCGGAAACTTGGTAGTAGCGTTGTCAGCCCCTTAAGCGGGCGTTATGCTACCAGTCGAAATCTTCAATAAGGAATACTATGAAACAGAACATTGTCCATATTGCTTTAGTTGTAAAAGATTATGATGAAGCCATTGATTTTTATGTAAACAAACTCAAATTTGAACTTATTGAAGATACACATCAACCTGAACAAGACAAACGTTGGGTGGTTGTGGCTCCACCAAATTCTCATGGTGTTACGTTGTTACTCGCCAGAGCCTCGAAGCCAGAGCAGCATGATTTCATTGGAAATCAAGCAGGCGGTCGAGTATTCCTGTTCCTAAATACTGATGATTTCTGGCGTGACTTTAAGCGTATGAAATCGATTGGTATTAACTTCGTCCGCGAGCCAACAGAAGAAGACTATGGGACGGTAGCAGTGTTTGAAGACTTGTATGGAAACTTGTGGGATCTTCTTCAATTGAATCCAAGCCATCCAATGGCAAAAAGGTAGCATAACAAACGCTTCAAGAGGGACTTCCAACGCGCGGCATTTTTATTATGCGTTGGTTTTGGTGGTTTCAGTATTATGCGGAAACTTGGTAGTCGCGTTGTCAGCCCCTTAAGCGGGCGTTATACGTGCTTATCAGAATTATCGCCAAACTGTTTATTTATACAGTTGTAAAATGTATGCTTCATATGAATCAATAGGAGCGTCATGATGACAATAAAATTCGAAGAAAAAGTGCCTAGTCC
>NZ_VHTA01000022.1:0-6450 GCF_030851525.1 Vibrio sp. 2017_1457_13 | reverse complement strand
CCAAGAGATGGACGATGCCAATTCATCACTGGAAGCAAGCGCTAAATCGCTTTATGATTATGTTTGAAGAACGATTAACTGATTACTTGTAAGCAATAGCAGTTACACAAAATTATTTACAGGGTCGCAATAGCAGTTACACAAAATTATTTACAGGGTCTCCGTTATTCCTCAGCTAATTCCAGAATTAAAATAGTGTGATATAGCGATCATTTGTTAATAAAACTAAGATACCAACTTGACCACCGTTTTCTAAAAAGCTTTTCCTTTTCTTGTTGCGTATTGTGCCCTCCAATGATCACGACTAACTGGCAACCGTTGGCACGGGCGACCTCCTCAACGCGTTCTTGTGTCACAGGCTCAACATAACTTGTACGATTGATTACACGTGATAGCGTTGCTGTGGATACCCCCGCTAGGTTCGCGACATCTTTCATCGTGGCCACGTTTTACCTCCAAGGTTAAATCATTAAATAACTTTTCAGCGTTTCAAAGTTCCCCAGCACAATCTGTTGCCCTTGCGGGTTAGACTTTTGTGTATAAACATCAATATGGTAAGCATCCAGTACATAGCGAATGAGTGACGCGTTGGTTTCGATACTGAGAGCGCCGTTGTTCATGGCATAATCTTTTTCGATCACCATTTTTTGTTTTTCGTTGAACCGTTGGTCGGGCACAATATCAACCGTAACTTGGGTGTTCCAAAGTTCATCCCCTAGTTTGCCATGAATGGCGTTATCGTTGATATCCGGTATGCCATGAATACGGCTTAAAACAAAGTCTCGATAATCACCAGACTGCTCACAATAAGCACGTACATGCCAGCGCAGTGGAGTACAAACCAGAGTGTGCGGGGAAATAATCCGCTCAGATGGCTCACCATCTTTGAGCGATGTGTAGCAAATATCGACACGTTTTTTTTCTCGTATCGCTTGAACAAGAGGGCGTAAAATTTCTGGTGAAATATTACGGGTAACTGGACGTACCATCGCCGTGTTCTCAAAGCCCATATCCAGTTCAGTAAACGTCACGGCCATATCTTCAGTACGAGAAAGAATATGCAGATACTCATCGGCATGTCCGCTGGTTAGCTTAGGAACAAAGCTATCACTTGGCTTGTAGCCTTTTAGCTTTTTGTCATAAATCAAGTTACCTCGTGCAATGTCTGATAGGTAAGTATTGATGTCTTTTGACGCTTGCTGCCGACCAATGCCAAAACTTTGCATTAAGTGGTTGGTATTTAATCTTCCTTCCCACAAAGCAATAATCTCAATCATCCGGTATCGAAACAGCAGATCCCAACGTATCGGCCACGCGCTCATTTTAAGACTCCTGTTTGGTTATTCGACATGTTTATGTAATCAGTATTTACCTGTCGTAAGTAAATACATACTATTTATTGGCCATAACAACGTCAATAGCGATCTAATTGAAGCTCATGAGTTTTTAATGAGTATTGCTGAAATGTAATAAAAACTTCTACATCAACTGGAATATGGTCAATGTCCATATTTTTATGGTTAGGGAAATCTATGAATAAAAAACATAATAGAATCTTAAGCCACTCCATTAGTCTCTGTCCGATTTGGCCAACTCAAGCGTCAGATAAGATTGGAAAAATGCTGCAAGAGATAAATCAGGCGAATACGATTATTAATAAAGTTGCGAGTACAGCACAGAACAGCGCAATTAAAGGTGGTTTTGCCGCAGAGACTTGGCATGCTGAATCATTCAACTTGGACGCTATTCTAAAAGATAAGGACGTTCGATCTTTTACAGATAATTTTACTAACTCTCCTCTCGCTAAAAACCATTTAACCCATGATATCGTTGTAATGAAAGGGGATGAGCAAATACTTGGTGCTCAACTTAAATACTACAAAGATGGAGAGTCTACTCAAAAGGCGTTCAGAGCGACAGAGGATGGCATTGTCAAATATAAAGACAGTGATGCGTTTATTGGGCCTGCAGATCAAATTGACCAGATTAAAGCTGCCGCAGAAAAGGACATACGCATAAATGGTCAAACACGCTCAGAAGTGGCTGAGGCAGCTGAAGCTGTGCGCGACAAGATAAGTGGAAATCTTGATGTAGATGGTGCCCAGTCAACTCCACTTAGTAAACGTGACGCAGAGTCTTTGGGTAAAGGAAACAAAGAAGGAAAGGAATTGCATGAAAGCATGCAAAAGGAATATCTCAATAAATCGACTGTTCAGCAGAGTTTGCGCGCCGCTAAATCGGCTGCGGTCATTACCACGGTCATTGCGGGTAGTATCAACACGTTCCAATCGATTAAACGCGTACGAGATGGAGAGATTACCGCCGAGCAAGCAACTTTCGAGATTCTGCAGAATACTGCTGTTGCTGCTGGTGATAGCGCATTGAAAGCGGGTGTTGCCACAGCTACTGTCAGCATGACAGCAAGAAATTTACCGACCTTGTTTGCAGGTTCAGCATTCAAGCGAGCTTTTGCTAACAATGGTGTAGCAGCAGGGGCTGTTTGTGCGGTGGATGTGGTTCAGAACGTCGTCTTATTCGCGGCGGGTAAAATTACTCGAGAAGAGCTCGAAACTCGATCTGGTCAAAATCTGTTGCAATCTGGTGCGGGAGTTGCTGGTAGTTCTGTTGGTGCAGCTGTAGGTGCTCTCGGTGGACCGGCTGGTGCATTGATTGGAGCGATCATCGGCGGTCTGATCACGTCAATGGCGATGAGCATTGCCATCGATAACCACATTGAGAGAAATTTCCGTCTGACACTTGAGGCAACAGAGAGTGTGGCAAGTAACACGATGATCATGCATGAGGCCTTGGAGTATCTGCAGGTGTCACAAGCTTTTTATGCAGAATTCCACAAAGGGCTATATTTGTCTGAGCGTCATTTTGATAACCAAGTTAAAACGATGGCAGACCAAAGTACACAACTGAAGAACCTAATCGATAATCTCTAAGGCATATTTAAAATGAGTGAAATGATTGAAGCTGTACCAACCCAAAATTTTCAACAACCATTAAATAATGCAGAGCAGGAAATGGTTGAGGTGCTTGTTACGAAATATAAAAATGACGTAGTAGTGACCCAACAACTCGCGATGGATGCCTCACGGCTTTTCTCATGCAGTGAAGAGCGTTTGAAACAACAGGTCGAAAGTGGTTTTTTTAAGCGTTTTTTCGGTGCGTTAAATGGTCAAAACAGTGAGAACCAGTTACAGAATCAGGTTGATGTGCTACAAATGCAGAAGTTTGCTTGGCATTACCTTCAGCAACTGCAGCAACAAAATCTGATTAACGCTCAAGGCATTGCCGTCATCCGCAACAACTTGGGAACGATGAATGAATACATCATTGAAACTCGCGATTTTCTCATCAAAGCAGTTGATAAAATCAACCGCCGCCTTATCCGTGTAGAGAACAATTCCAGTTTCCATCAATGGTCATTGAGTATTGAAGCGAACAAACGTCGGTTTAAGTCGATGCCTAAGGTGTTGTTGGTGCTGAATCTAACCTATGATTTTATGCGAAGTCATCCAGGAATCATGCTTACATCAGAGGACATTAACCACCTTATCGTTATCCTAGAGAAGCTGGAAGTTGACTGTGATCAAGACGTTAAATTACTAGATTTTATTCTCGATTTGATAGATAAAATTGAAGTAAGCAGCAGTATTGATCGCTACCGCTCTCTCATTGAACTGTCATACAACGAACACCTCGTTGATTCTTACTTTATTCAGAAAAACATTTCGGGATTGGCGTTCAATTCGCTCTACTATCTTTCTGATGAGTATGACCGAATCATCGACCTGCTCTCAGACATTGAAGTTTGCGACACTGACAAGAAACGAGAGCGTATTGTCTCCCGATTTTTTGGCAGAGAGTTTTCTGGTTTAGAAACACAATATCGCATGCGGGATCTGATTGAGGAAATCATCGGAGGCAGTTTACTGACTTTGGATTTCTATAAAAATGAACGCGGTCTGAACCTTTTAGCTGATGACGCCATTAAAGAGAGCGACGACGAGTCAGTGACCCTTATATGTTCACTACCGGTTATTAACACCCATACTTTCTTTGATACCAGTAATAACACACAAGCGGGTTACAATTATTTGCTGCTTTTTGCCTTATGTGTTGATAGTTCTGAGACGTTGAGCAAAGAGAGCAAAGCATTTATTAAGTTGTTGGGTGACAAAGCTGGACTCTCACCGTCATTAGAGCAAATAATGACGTTGATAAGCAACCCTCTAAAAATGCAAGAATACTTACCAACTTTGAGAGCACTTCTAGATAATGACGATATTATCTATACTTGGCTACTCGATGTGTTCTACTTTTTAACTTTGTGTCAGAAGCCACTTGACACTCCATATATTGCTCGCATTTTACAAGAACTGAAACCAGCAAAGCTTAAAGAACAATTTCCTCACATATTGGTAATACTCACAGAGCAAGATGAAGAAAAAGTACTTCTTGCTGCCGAGAAGATCCAGCAACAGAGCCATGGCTGGAAAAATATTGTGCGTTATCGAGAATTGCGTTTCGAACAATCATTTTTTGAATTGAAAAATCGTTTAGACAACGTTCGATTTGATTCTGATGAAATTGAAGACCAGCTTTCTGATCTTGAAATAAAAGCGATGGATTATGATTCTTATAACCCAAATGACTGGGATTTCTCTTTAATAGATAAGGCTTTTGGCAAGATAAGTAGTTCTTATTCTACAATTGGCCGTACTTCCTGCTTATCGTCGCTTAATAGTATCAAAAATAAGTATAGCGAGTTTATCTCTAATCATCGGAGCATTTTTTATCAGGGCAATAATGAGCTGAAGCGATGGGGTTTCTCATCTATTGATTTTAAACATGAGATTGGTTATAGAGATTTTGAGTTGGATAACTCTAGTACCAACGAAGAATGGTATGAGCAGTTTTGCCACTTTGAACGGCAGTTAACAAATACACTCCATTCTTTTCATGATGCTTGTCGTGATTTGGCGTCACAGTTAAGTCTGTTTATAGATGGGAATTTTAATGAAAATGAATCAATTCTTGAACTAAAAAAAAGGAAATATGAAGAGCAGTTAGAGCAAGAACAGCAGGAAAAATTAACTAAACAAGCAGTTGTGATCGAAAAGGATGACTGTGAACATTTGCTTAGTATCGAATGGAGTCAAATAGAGCAACCACCTTGTGATCCGGAGGATATTAAAGATATAAAAACAGACGGTACTATTTGGCTAATTGTTGATTACGACAGCCGCGTTTATCGCAGTCTTGATTGTGAAAATTGGGACAGAGTATGTCTTAGTGATAACGAAGAAAATACGCCCTACATTAGGAAATTAGTTTTTGTGGCTGATATATGGATAGCATTTTCAGGTTACAGTGAAGGCTTTTATTACTCTCAAGATGCAAAATGCTGGAAACAAAGCAATTACCCTGAAGGGTTTGGCTACGAGTTAAATGCAACAGAAGATATTTGTTGTTTTAATGGATTATGGTTATGGCGATTTACTGAGAGAAGTGAATTTACGTACGTTAAAAAAGGCCTTATTTTTGATTCTAATGAGACTTGCGGTTACGCAAGAGTGAAAGTTTTTTGCACTTCAGAACTCGACAAGCAGTGGAAGCCTTGGAAAGATACTCCAAACTTTGCTGAGGGTATTGAGGTCACGAGCATTCAGCGATTACCTAGTGGGAATGCTCTGCTAGCGTTTTGTACATATAGTTGGTTATATAAGAATTTAAAAAAGAAAAACAATGCCACTTCTTTTGTTAGTTATTTCATTGAAGGAAAAGGTTGGCGTACTTGTACATGGGAAAGTGAAGACGACAATTATAGTACGCCAATTATTACAAATATAGGTCATAATCTGTTGTGTTTGTATTCCGATAAAATGATGGAGTCTGATCAAAATGGTTACGAGTGGAGGCTTAAATCGGAGGGCTTTTATGTCAATGCTTTAGCCAGCCTTGATCATATGAGCCTATTTTGGAACTACAAGAGTTTTTATGTAAGCCCTACAGGGAAAGAATTCCATGAGTTGGTTTTTGAGGATGGTAGCTGGAATCATATCGCTGCAAACAAACAAGGTTTGATATCTGTTTACTCACCAAATTCCCATGAAACCTTTTTAAGGCGAGGTTGTTACATTTATAAGCCCAAAATCTAATTTAGGCCGTTCGGTTAGATTTGTGTTTCCCATTTGTTGTAATATAGTAAGCGCCTCGTTGTCACTCGGGGTGCACTTAACAGTTGAAAGTTTCAAGGCCACAGTGAGTCTCTGCTTTAACCAGTTGATTAGGTAACAATAACCGTCATGTCCCAGGGCGTCCGCATGAATGGTTAGAATTTAGCCGCCAACTTAAATCCAGCTAACAAGACTTGCTCCAAGAAGCCGGGGTTCATCATGCAACGCTTCTGCTTCATTGGCACACTAATTTTGGTTGGCT
>NZ_VHTA01000021.1:0-7730 GCF_030851525.1 Vibrio sp. 2017_1457_13 | reverse complement strand
GAAGTGCTCTTTGATGGTATTAATATTCATGGCAACACCTTAAAAAAGGAGCATAAGATCACAGCCCGCACGTCAGGTCAAACTTAACCTCGCATTGCGCAAAAAACGTTCATGATCTTGCCCTGCCCCTGCAATGGCTTTATGTTTGCCATAAGAATATTTACATCTGAGTTGGATAGAGGATAGTACCCATTTCCTGCTCTATTACCACTTAAAAGCATTGATAGAGAAGAGTGTACAGGAGTATTTTGATTTATATACATGACGGGTGACAATCCATTACTCTGTGCCCACTCACGAGTTACACCGATTCCATAATTTCCATAGAAATCAACGTGGTCACTAACCCTGGATAAGGGAATATCACAAAAGCATACCATTGGGTAAGCTATACGATAACCACCATACCAGCCTGTATCTTCTATGCAGTACCTAGGCCAAAATCCATTTACCAGAATATCCTTTAAAAATTCGATGTTTTTGGTGAAATGAAACAAAGTATGAGACTTTGGTAACAATTTTATCTCCTTAATGAGTATTGAGTGATGATAATGCTAACGCCCAATTAAGTAGCCCGAAACGCTACTACCAACTTCCCGCACAACACCGTAATCACTAAACTCAACGCACAACAAAAATGCCACGCGTTGAGGGTCTGCTTGAATTGTTTGTTATATTTCAGTTCCAGATAGCTGCTGAAACACCAAGCAAACTTTGTAAAATAGCAAATAATATCAAATACTTAATCTAAAGTGAGCTAACGTTTGATACAAAAAAACAGTTAATCCTTAAATCGACTCAAACTTACCCATTGATTCTGATGATAAATCTCAGAGAAACAAACCATTAATGCAAACCAAATTAAAATTGCTGCCAAATGCGATTAAACGATAATGTTTGTTAGTCATTGATATACTTGATCAAACCAACAGCTATCCATCACAAGAAATTATCAACCAGCAAAGATCTCACATCACCACTTAACTTTTAAATTTGTAACACGTTGAATTCAAGAGAAATATAACGCCCGCTTAAGGGGCTGACAACGCTACTACCAAGTTTCCTCATAACACCGTAACCACAAAAACCAACGCATAATGAAAATGCCACGCGTTGGAAGTCCCTCTTGAAGCGTTTGTTATGCCTGTTTTACCCTTTGAGTGTAGTGTTCAAAAGCAACAACCTTGTCATAACCTTCAGATTCATAAAGTGATTTCGCTTTTTCGTTAGTTGATGACGTCGCTAATTTAACAGTTAACGCGTTCGTTTCATTCGCAAAATATTTCACTTTTTGGAGCAATGCTCTCGCAACTCCTTTATTTCGGGATCCATCGGAAACGAATAGATCATTGAGATACCACATCGGTTTCATTGCGACAGATGAGAATGATGGGTAAAGTTGCACAAAACCAAGAGCTTCATTGTTTTCGGTCATAGCTAAAAAAATCACAGATTCATTATTAACGAACCGATTTCTCAAAAATTCTCTAGCAGCATCAATATCCGATTTTTGCCCATAAAACTGACGATAATCATCAAATAAACTCACAATCTGATCTAATTCAGAAATTGCAGCCTTTAAAATCTTCATTTAACTCTCCTTGTCCATTAACAGGCATAACGCCGCATTAAGGGGCAGCCAACGCTACTACCAACTTTCCGCATAACATCGTAATCACAAAAACCAACGCATAATAAAAATGCCACGCGTTGGCTGTCCCTCTTAAATGCTTTGTTAGGCAGATAACTCCTTGGCCAACTCGATATCATTTAGAACAACGTCATTTGCACATTCTTCATTGATTTCACCTGTGGCTATAAAACCTTGCTTTATATAGAAATTTAATGCGTATGCATTACTATCAAGTGCCCACAACGTAACTTTTCTGGCTTTCAGTTTTCGAAGCATACTCTCGCATTCATCGTATAAAGATTGACCAACACCTGTACCAATTTTATCTGGGTCGATATAAATAGAACTCAGCTCATAAACATCAGTGCCTTTCAACGTTTTCGGTTGTCCAAAGCACAAAAAGCCACCCACTTTTCCGTCACAATCCGCAACGAGCACTTCCGCTAGTTCACGCTGAATGATGTTTAACCATAATTTCTGACGCTTTTCAAAGGTGTAACTGTCGATATAACTTTGAGGCATCAACCCACTGTAGGCATAAGCCCATGAATTGACATGTATACGTGCAATTTTATCAACATCACTTAGTAATGCCTTTCTAACTCTAAACTTCATGATTTCCCTATATGCCTAACGCCCGCTTAAGGGGCTGACAACGCTACTACCAACTTTCCGCATAACACCGTAACCACAAAAACCAACGCACAATAAAAATGCCACGCGTTGGAAGTCCCTCTTGAAGCGTTTGTTAGCCGATTTTCAGATCTAGCTTGAAATTACGAATGATTTTTTCATCCAAACAGCTGCGTAAAAACTTATTCATTGCTCTCATGTCATTAGAAGAATAGAAGTCAAGCATGAGCGTATTAAACTCTTGTTGACGCTTGGCTTGCACATTAATGATAGGGAAACCATTAGCTAACAAAATACCGTTCATCATGAACCGCCCCGTACGTTTGTTAACATCCCAAAAAAATTGAGCGCGTGCCATTTGTAAAAATGCAGTAATTGCTTGATCGTAAACATCAGATTCGCTATTCACCTGACTCTCAACTTCAAGCCATTTTTCGTCCAACTCATCTGGAGCCGGAGGCTCATACTCTGAACCCGTAATAGAAACGTAACCAGAGCGAAATTTACCCCACTCTAACGCTTCTTCTTTGCCAGCGATATTGTGGATTTTTAAGGCGGTTTCTTTATTAAATTGGAACTCACCTTGATCAACTAAGCCAAAAATAAACTCCCATGCTCGAGCTTGGTTCATTGCCATATTTTGATCACTAATTCGATGACCACCTACGGTGATCCCATCTAAAATGGTTTGCACCTCAGGTAAAGTCATTGCAACACCCTCGAGGTTAACAGCGTCATAAACCAAAGATGGTACATCTCTTTTGGCAAGTTGTTTAGCCAACGGTATATTTGGTTTCATATTCCACATGTTATCTGTCAATGCTGTCATGGTGATCTTCTTCTATGTAAGTAAAACTTGGTTAAGTATACACTTACTGATGAGTAAGGTGGTAGAAGTCGGCTAACGCCCGCTTAAGGGGCTGACAACGCTACTACCAAGTTTCCGCATAACACCGTAACCACCAAAATCAACGCATAATAAAAATGCCACGCGTTGGAAGTCCCTCTTGAAGCGTTTGTTATGCTTTATTACCTATTGATTACATTGAACTTTTACAATGTTCATTCGTTAAAGCCTCTTTAACTCAAAATGATAAACTTGCCTACTTTCAGCAATCATTGGTGCCGATAAGATCCCAAATAAGTTGAAGCGAATTAGCCTGCGGAATCAATGAACCAGCAACACCAAAGAAAGAGACCTTTCAGCAAAAATCGAACCTTTTACGCACACAATTTATCAGAGCAGAACCAGACAAAAGCGCACAAACATCGATAAACTTGCGCTAACCAAACACTGTCAGCAAGCTAGATGCCAATGAGATCCCAAACATGCTGAAGCGAAATAGCCTGCGGAATCAATGAGCAAACCACACCAAAGAAAGAGACCTTTCAGCAAAAATCGAACCTTTTGCGAGCACAATTTATCAGGGCAAAGTTGCCGAAAAAGCACGAGTATCGTTCAACTTTCAATAGCCAAAAAAAAGAACAATAAAATCATAATATCAACAACTTAGAAAAGGAAAGCTTCTGAATCAGACTAAGTTTTCCCATTAAAATTTATATATTGATTTTGCTGAGTCTCAATAAAGCATAACGCCCTGTTAAGGTGTGAGCAACGCAATACCGATGCTTCCGCATGCCACCTTAAACACTAAACACAACGCATAGTAAAAATGCCACGCGTTGCGAATCCCTCTTGAACCGTTTGTATGGATAATAACTAACGAATCAGGGTAAAGTGAGACCCAGACTTTAGCTGCAACTAAAGTTCTCTATCTGATAGTTCGATTGAACTGTGGCTCCTCTATCGAGAGACCGATAACAAGAGCGAACGTCAGATAGAACTCCAAGCACCACACTCGAATAGTCTTCTGGGTCTCGAACCCGCATTTAGCAAGCAAGAGTTAGCTTATTATGAATACAAATACACTGCAAAACATTAATGTCGGCGTTGATACCGGCAAGTCACAATTAGATATCTATATCCGTCCTCTCGATATCTATTTTAATGTCACCAATGATGAAAAAGGCATTAAACAAGCCATCAAAACCATTAAAAAGTACCACCCTGAACGTATTGTCATCGAAGCTACCGGACGCTTAGAAATGCCATTCATCTTAGCCTGTGACAACGCTAAGTTACCCTATGTCATTGCTAATCCATTACATATCAAAAAGTTCTCCGGAGCCCTTGGCCAAAGAGCTAAAAATGACCGCTTAGATGCTGCTCTTATTGCTCATTACGCGGAAGCGATTAAACCGGAGCTCACACAATTAAAAAGTGAAAACATTCGTTTAATGAGTGACTTAGTGACAAGACGCAACCAGTTATTGACCATGCAAACCATGGAAAAGAACCGCGCTCAAATCATGCCTAAGACTGTTACGTCATCGATTAAATCCCTACTTACCATGCTCAAAAAACAGATAGAAAACATTGAGACTAGAATCGAAAAACTCATCGAGACATGCCCTGATTACCAAGCCAAAAATGAGCTATTACAGAGCGTACCTGGCATCGGAAAAATTGCGGCAGCCTCCATCATCAGTAACGTACCTGAGCTGGGCTACATCACCAACAAACAAGCGGCTTCATTAATCGGTGTCGCTCCCATTACTCGAGAAAGCGGTAGTTATAAAGGCAAGAGAATGATCAAAGGCGGACGCATGCAAGTCAGGACGGTTTTGTACATGGCCATGATGTCTGCAATGCAATGTAACCCTGTTTTTAAACAGCACTATCAAAAGTTATTAGCGGCAGGCAAACCTAAAAAAGTAGCGATCATTGCTTGCGTCAGAAAGATGGTAGTTATCCTAAATTCTATGCTCAGAGACGGCTGCATGTGGGATACAAACAGCGCCAAAATTAACTCTTGACGCCATAGTCTCTTGTTATATTTTCGTTCTCAACGCTAATGTGACCGAGAGTTTAAGATCAACGAAAAATCATTAACAAACTGATACTTCTCGACTTTCTAAAACCGTAGCAGCGTCGGCTCGCTCAATAATTTTTAACAATACCGATTGAATTGATTCATCTTCTCGAACATCTTTATCACTCGTAAATCGCTGAATTTGCGGTTCAGCATTTTCTTCAGCAATAAAAGTGATGACTACTTCGGTAGCGAAATCTGTCGTTTTGCCGAAATATTCTAAAGATATTTGCGGATAACCTTTGAAACCTCTTTGTACTCGTTTCAATATGCGTTTTTTCGCTTTATCCACGTTCATCATGAATCCTTTTGATTGCTGAACTTAAAAAAAATATAACGCCGCGTTAAGGGGTGAACAACGCAACTACCAGCTCACCGCATTGCACTAAAAACCAATAAAATCAACGCATAATGAAAATGCCTAGCGTTGTGAATCCCTCTTTAACGCCTTGTTAGGCAGATAACTCCTTAGCCAACTCGATATCATTTAGAACAACGTCATTTGTACGTTCTTCATTGATTTCACCTGTGGCTATAAAACCTTGCTTTATATAGAAATTTAATGCGTATTCATTACTATCCAGCGCCCACAACGTAACTTTTCTGGCTTTCAGTTTTCGAAGAATACACTCACATTCATCGTATAAACACTGACCAACACCTGTGCCAATTTTACCTGGGTCGATATAAATAGAACTCAGCTCATAAACATCAGTGCCTTTCAACGTTTTCGGTTGTCCAAAGCACAAAAAGCCAGCCAATTTTCCGTCACAGTCCGCAACGAGCACTTCCGCTAGTTCACGCTGAATAATGTTTAGCCATAATTTCTGACGCTTTTCAAAGGTGTAACTGTCGATATAACTTTGAGGCATCAACCCACTGTAGGCATAAGCCCATGAATTGACATGTATACGTGCAATTTTATCAACATCACTTAGTAATGCCTTTCTAACTCTAAACTTCATGATTTCCCTATCTGCCTAACGCCCGCTTAAGGGGCTGACAACGCTACTACCAACTTTCCGCATAACACTGTAACCACAAAAGCCAACGCATAATAAAAATGCCGCGCGTTGGAAGTCCCTCTTGAAGCGTTTGTTATGCTTTATTACTTATTGATTAAATTGAACTTTTTCAAAATTTATTGGTTCAATCCACTTTAACTCAAAATGATAAACTTGCCTACTTTCAGCAAACATTGTTGCCGATTAGATCCCAAACAAGTTGAAGCGAATTAGCCTGAGGAATCAAGGAGCAAACAACATCAAAGGAAGAGACCGTTCAGCAACAATCGAACCTTTTGCGTACACAATTTATCAGAGCAGAGCCGCACAAAAGCGCACAAACATCGATAAACTTGCGCTAACCAAACACTTTCAGCAAGTAAGATGTTCATGAGATCCCAAACATGCTGAAGCGAAATAGCCTGTGGAATCAATGAACAAGCAACACCAAAGAAAGAGACCTTTCAGCGACAATCGAACCTTTTGCGTACACAATTTATCAGGGCAAAGTTGCCGAAAAAGAACAAGTATCGTTCAACTTTCAATCGCCACCAAAAAGAACAATAAACTCATAACATCAATTAATTAGAACGGAAAACCTCTAAGTCAGACTAAATTTTCCCATTAAAATTTATATATTGATTTTGCTGAGGCTCAATAAAGCATAACGCCGCGTTAAGGGGTGAGCAACGCAACTACCAACTCACCGCATTACACTAAAAACCAATGAAATCAACGTATAACGAAAATGCCGCGCGTTGCGAATCCCTCTTGAACGCCTTGTTATGCCGCTAGCTGAAGCGTGAAGCCAGCTTCTTATAAACAGCGTCTTTATCTCGTTTACCAACAGCGAGTACATAAACGACAACTTCATTGTCGATGACTTCATAAGCCAAACGATAACCAGATGTACGAAGTTTGATTTTGTAAACAGAATCATAACCCCGTAACTTTGATGATGGAATGTGGGGATTTTCTAGCCTTTCTTTGAGTTTCTTTTTAAATTGACTCTGAATCGTTGGCGCTAGCTTACTCCACTCCTTTTGGGCTGCTGGCAAAAACTTTAACTTATAAGTCATCAATATTGATTTCCACAGCTTGCGACAAATCACCACGACGACTATCTACTATTTGGGAAAGCTCATAATCATCAAGCATATCCATCAGATACTCGTAAGTTTCAGCCGGTACAAGGTAAGCTGCGGGTTTGTTGTGGTTAAGGATCGCAATAGCTGAACCATCAGCCTCGTTCAAAAGAGCTGTTGGATTTTTCTTTAACTCTGAAATACTGGCAGAGCAATTCGCTAATACCTGTCTCATAACTTCACCATATAAGCATTAAAATCAGACCTAATTTTAGACCTTAATTTAAGTAATTGCTAGAGGTTTACAAAAGAGGCATAACGCCCGCTTAAGGGGCTGACAACGCTACTACCAAGTTTCCTCATAACACCGTAACCACAAAAACCAACGCATAATGAAAATGCCACGCGTTGGAAGTCCCTCTTGAAGCGTTTGTTATGCCTG
>NZ_VHTA01000020.1:0-9079 GCF_030851525.1 Vibrio sp. 2017_1457_13 | reverse complement strand
ATCCAATCGTGGTGCGAAAGGATCAAAGGACAAAAAAGTTACGTTGGTATGATTTAAGCCAACACATAACAAAGCGTTCAAGAGGGATTCGCAACGCGCGGCATTTTCGTTATGCGTTGATTTTATTGGTTTTTAGTGTAATGCGGTGAGTTGGTAGTTGCGTTGCTCACCCCTTAACGCGGCGTTAGCTGAATGGTGGTAAATATCAGCATGATCGAAATTAGAAAGTATCAAGAATCAGATGCGATTGATTTATGGGCTATTTTTTATCATACGGTTCGTAATGTGAACTTACGTGATTATTCGCAAGCCCAAGTTGAAGCATGGGCTCCAGATGGTTTTTCTTCTGAGATTTGGCAACGAAAAATGAACTCGTTGTCACCTTTTGTTGCTGAAATTGACGGGAAAATTGTTGGTTATAGTGATCTTCAAGAAAATGGATTAATTGATCATTTCTTTTGTCACCATGAATATCAAGGTCAAGGAGTCGGACGACAGTTAATAGAACATGTACTCAGAATGGGTGAGTTACAAGGAATTACTAGGTTTTATTCTGAAGTGAGTATTACAGCTCGTCCGTTTTACGAGAGATTTGGTTTCAATGTGATACAAGAACAAACCATAGAAGTTCGCGGCCAAAAACTGTGCAACTTTGTCATGGAGAAATTCAGCTAACAAAGCGTTAAAGAGGGATTCGCAACGCGTGGCATTTTCGTTATGCGTTGATTTTATTAGTTTTTAGTGCAATGCGGTGAGTTGGTAGTCGCGTTGCTCACCCCTTAACGCGGCGTTATGTACTATGGAGATAATATGGAAGTAGTTGCTCTTGAAAATCATATCTCAGAATATCCAAATCCATTTTATTTGAAACGAGGCGATAGAGTAGCTCTTGGTAAAATGGATGATGAATTTCCCAACTGGATTTTTATTACCAATGATTTAGGTGAGCAAGGTTGGGCTCCAATTCAGTATATAGAAAAGAGTGAAAGTGATTCCGTAGGTATCATGCTTGAAGACTATGATAATGTTGAGCTGAATACTGCCATCGGTGAAAAACTGTCAGTGCTTTTTGAACTCAATTCTTGGTATCGAGTTTCGAGGTCAACGGGTGAAATTGGTTGGGTTCCAGTGTATTCGGTACAACGTACATAACAAAGCGTTCAAGAGGGATTCGCAACGCGTGGCATTGTCGTTATGCATTGATTTCATTGGTTTTTAGTGTAATGCAGTGAGTTTGTCGTTGCGTTGCTCACCCCTTAACGCGGCGTTATGCTTTATGGAGCCTCAGCAAAATTAATATATAAATTTTAATGGGAAAACTTAGTCTGATTTAGAAGTTTTCCTATTCTAATTCATTGATATTATGAGTTTATTGTTCTTTTTGGTGGCGGTTGAAAGTTGAACAATACTTGTGCTTTTTCGGTAACTTTGCCCTGATAAATTGTGTACGCAAAAGGTTCGATTGTTGCTGAACGGTCTCTTCCTTTGGTGTTGTTTGCTCTTTGATTCCGCAGGCTATTTCGCTTCAGCATGTTTGGGATCTCATTGGCTTCTTGCTTGCTGAAAGTGTTTGGTTAGCGCAAGTTTATCGATGCTTTTGCGCTTTTTCCGGCTCTGCTCTGATAAATTGTGCACACAAAAGGTTCATTTGTCGCTGAATGGTCTCTTCCTTTGGTGTTGCTGGTTCATTGATTCCGCAGGCTATTTCGCTTCAACTTATTTGGGATCTTATCGGCATCAATGATTGCTGAAAGTAGGCAAGTTTATCATTTTGAGTTAAAGTGGCTTTAACCAATGAACATTGTAAAAGTTCAATGTAATCAATAGGTAACAAAGCATAACAAACGCTTCAAGAGGGACTTCCAACGCGTGGCATTTTTATTATGCGTTGATTTTTGTGGTTACGGTGTTATGCGGAAACTTGGTAGTAGCGTTGTCAGCCCCTTAAGCGGGCGTTATACCTTGCCGAAAAAAGAGGCATTGATTGGTATATTAATCAGTCATCTAATCGTTTCATTGCACTACGGTAAACATCACTTCGCTCTCGTTTTCCAACTGCTAATACCGTTACCACGATGACGTCATCTTTTACTTGGTAAACGAGACGATAGCCAGACTGACGTAGCTTTATTTTATACATGTTGTCAGCGCCAGAGAGTTTTGATGCTGGTACATGTGGGTTTTCTAAGCGTTCAATGAGTTTCTTTTTAAATTGTTGTTGCAGCGTAGAGCCAAGTTTTTTCCATTCTTTTAACGCGCTATTTTTGAAATCAAGTTTATAGGTCATCGATGTTTACCGAAATGCTTTCTTCAGACTCTCGTTCTCTTGCAATCGCTAATAGTTCGAGATCATCGAGTCGATCCATCATCATTTCGTATGCTTTTGCTGGAACACAGTAAAAGGCTGGTTCATTTCGGTTAAGTACAGCGACAGGTTCACCATATGCACTTGTTGCAACTTTCATCGGATTAGCTTTTAATTCAGTAATACTTGCAGCTACATCGGCTAAGATTCTGAGTCCTTTAAGTGGTCTTTATAAAGGTCATTCTAGCGCTATAAGAACGGTATAACAAGGCGTTCAAGAGGGACAGCCAACGCGTGGCATTTTTATTATGCGTTGGTTTTTATGGTTACGGTGTTATGCGGAAGCTTGGTAGTAGCGTTGGCTGCCCCTTAACGCGGCGTTATGTGCTTCAAGGATGAACAATATTAATTACGATGAATTTAATGAATTTTGCGGCTCTTTCCCAGCTACTAGTCATGTTGTTCAATGGGGCAATTCTGATGTATGGAAAGTAGGCGATAAGGTATTTGCGGTCGGAGGTTGGAGCTCTGATGGGAAATCGGCATTTACTTTTAAGGTGTCAGACCTGAACTTTGATTTTCTGAGTAATTGTGATGGTTACAGACCAGTACCATATTTTGCTAATCGAGGAATGAAATGGATTCAGCAAACTGAAACTGGAAGTCGCCTTGATGATGAGTTACGTTATTATCTATCTGAATCCTATAGAATTGTTTCAAGTGGTTTAAGTAAAAAGAAGCAGGCTGAGTTAGGGATTCTGTGTCAATCTGAAACACGCACATAACAAAGCGTTAAAGAGGGATTCGCAACGCGTGGCATTTTCGTTATGCGTTGATTTTATTAGTTTTTAGTGTAATTCGGTGAGTTGGTCGTTGCGTTGCTCACCCCTTAACGCGGCGTTATGCGCTATAGTTGGTTGGAAGTTTTTTATACAAAATAAAATGGAGTAAGTACATGAGATTAAATCAGTTATTGGTTTCAGTCATAGCTGTGTTAGGACTCAATTCTGTGGTTATGGCTCAAGCTGATACTTCAGAAAAATCTCAGAAGAACTCAAGTTTAGGGACATCCTATATTGGCGCAGATTGGGCTTTATTTAACAGCACTAAACTAGATTTCAGTAATTCATCAATTAAGAACTCCAGTAGTTTCGCTGATTTTGGCTATAACGCTGTGGTTGGTTATGAGTTTAATGTTGATAAATCGGTAAAGATTGGCGTTGAAGCTGAGTATCGTCATTTTGGTAAAGTATCAGAAGAAGATGAGTTTAGCGTTAAAGGAAGTGGTGTTTATTTAAACATTAAGCCCAAATTTATTGTGCATTATGAGCAAGCAGATGCTTATTTGAGCCTGCTTGGTGGTATCGGTTCAGTTAACTTAAAAGGTAACGTAGCTTCTGACGGTTTATCTATTTCTCAATCAGAGCTAGGTTATCAGTTGGGAGTTGAGCTGGGTTTTATTATCAATAAAAACATTAATTTGCATGTTGGTTATCGCTCAACAAGTGTTGAAATAAAGCCATTTGATGTATCAATAAGCAGCGGTTACGGTGGTATTCGTTACTACTTCTAACAGCGCGCATAACAAACGCTTCAAGAGGGACTTCCAACGCGTGGCATTTTTATTATGCGTTGATTTTTGTGGTTACGGTGTCATGCGGAAACTTGGTAGTAGCGTTGTCAGCCCCTTAAGCGGGCGTTAGTTGCTTCAAGGAGAGTCGATGAATTTTGAAATAACGGAAACAATTTTCTCTTATCCACAATTTCTTCTGGATGATTGGAAAAATGGTAATAAAGGCTGGATTCCCGAATCATTGTTTGTTCCTCAAGATGTATACAATCAACCAAATTATCATTTTGGTGAATACTATGCTCTCAAAAAGTATCTAGAGCTAGGTTGGCAAGGAACGGCTTTTTATGCATTAGGTGATTGGGAATTAAACAATGATAAATACGATCAAGGCCGAGCTGTTGTTGCTAAATATATTAATCCTACTCGATTAGCCATGTTGAAAGTGCTTAGGCAAGGCTTAACATCAGGAGAACCTGATTTATTTCTTTACAAAGAAGATGGCTCAGTCCTTTTTGTAGAAGTAAAAAAGGGGTCCGATCGTCTTTCACAGTCACAGCTTGTATGTCTTTCACAAATTAAGTCGATTTTGGGCTGTGATGTTGCGGTTGTTTATCTAACGGAGGAGAATCAAGTATATGAACCTAAAACTTATATGCTTGATGTTATAGAGTTACCGGCTTCATGGATAGAACGCAACTAACAAACGGTTCAAGAGGGACAACCAACGCGTGGCATTTTTATTATGCGTTGGTTTTTGTGATTACGGTGTTATGCGGAAAGTTGGCAGTAGCGTTGGTTGCCCCTTAACCGGGCGTTAAATGCTTTCAGATGTACGCGAAAATCTGAGTATGTGACCTTTAAATTTTTGCTCTAAATAATCGGTATTGTCTGGTCTTATGTGATCACTCGTAAATCCATATTCACTCATTTTCGAGCTAAGTTTATTTTTTCGACCTCGGTCTGGATCAACAATAATAATATCGCATGTCTGATTAGCATGAGTTTGAATGAACTGAGCCAACAATGAGATGTGTTGGTCTTCATATAAAAGGTCGCTACCAATGATTAAATCAAAAAGGCCGAGTTGACTGCTCGCATCTGCCCAATCGACACGTTCGAAAGCAATTTTTTTCCGATTATTCAGTTGAGTGTTTCTGTCTAGGAATGTTTCAACTTCAGGATGATAATCCGTGGCGGTGATGTTTGCCATTTGCTCATTCAGAAGTAGGCTTGATAATCCAATGCCACAACCGACTTCAAGAATTCGTTTGTTATTGGTATCTAAGTTAAGAACATGGTGTGCTAGAACTAAGCTGGATGGCCAAACAACCCCGAAAATTGGCCATGAAGCAGAAGAGATACCTAAATTTTGTGCCGTATTTTTAGGGTCGCTAAACTGTTGTTTATCACGTAAAGTGCATAGATGTATATCATTGTTTCCAATGACAATAGTTTGGTAGCGAATACGAAGTGTAGTTGTCATAATGGTTCTTGGTTAGGTAGTAAAGCTAAGCCAAATACTAATAATCCATAGATGACGAAACAAAAAGTGTGATAAAGGTTAAAGCAATTTGAGTTTAGTGCAAGGCATTTAACAAAGCGTTCAAGAGGGATTCGCAACGCGTGGCATTTTCGTTATGCGTTGATTTTATTAGTTTTTAGTGTAATGCGGTGAGTTTGTAGTTGCGTTGCTCACCCCTTAACGCGGCGTTAGGTCTTAGGGGTAAAAGTGAAAGTTTCAGCTTACATGGCTCAAAGCCTTGATGGATACATAGCGGGAATAAATGGTGAGCTAGATTGGCTGGAAAATGTTGTTAACCCAGACGGTAGCGATTTTGGTTTTTCAGAATTCATGTCAACGGTTGATGTGCTTCTTATGGGAAGAAATACATTTGAAAAAGTTGCTTCCTTCGGTTTCTGGCCATATAAAAAACATGTGTATGTTGCCAGTAGCTCACTACAATCTATTCCTGATGAATTTGCAGATAAAGCTAGCTTGATTTCAGGTAGTGTCGCTGTAATGCTGGATAAACTTTCTTCTCAAGGCCTTGAATCTGTTTACATAGATGGTGGTTTATTAATCCAAAGTGCGTTACGAGCTAACGTGCTTGATGAACTAACGATCACTACGATGCCAATACTCTTAGGTTCAGGTATAAAGTTGTTTGGTGATTTAGATAATCAAGTTGCGCTTGAATTGGTTCATTCGGAAGTCTTGCTCAATCAAATGGTGAAAACGCGTTACCTTGTGGCACCGACCTAACAAGGCGTTAAAGAGGGATTCGCAACGCGTGGCATTTTCGTTATGCTTTGATTTTATTAGTTTTTAGTGCAATGCGGTGAGTTGGTAGTTGCGTTGCTCACCCCTTAACGCGGCGTTATGCTTTATTGAGCCTCAGCAAAATCAATATATAAATTTTAATGGGAAAACTTAGTCTGATTTAGAGGTTTTCCATTCTAATTAATTGATATTATGAGTTTATTGTTCTTTTTGGTTGCTATTGAAAGTTGAACGATGCTTGTGCTTTTTCGGCCGACTCTGCTCTGATAAATTGTGTGTGCAAAAGGTTCGATTGTCGCTGAAAAGTCGCTTTCTTTGTTGTTGCTTGTTTATTGATTCCACCGGCTATTTCGCTTCAGCATGTTTGGGATCTCATTGGCTTCTTGCTTGCTGAAAGTGTTTGGTTAGCGCAAGTTTATCGGCGAATATGCGTTTTTGTCCGGCTCTGCTCTGGATAAATTGTGTGCGTAAAAGGTTCGATTGTTGCTGAAAGGTCTCTTCCTTTGGTGTTGCTGGTTCATTGATTCCGCAGGCTAATTCGCTTCAACTTGTTTGGGATCTTATCGACAACAATGATTGCTGAAAATAGGCTGGTTTGCCATTTTGAGTTAAACTGCTGCGAACAAATGAATTTTGTAAAAGTTCAATGTAATCAATGAGTAATAAAGCATAACAAACGCTTCAAGAGGGACTTCCAACGCGTGGCATTTTTACTGTGCGTTGACTTCGGTGGTTTCAGTGTTATGCGGAAACTTGGTAGTAGCGTTGTCAGCCCCTTAAGCGGGCGTTATGTACTCATATGTATTGGAGTTTGAGTGGAAATAGAATTTTATGAAGCAACTGAAATCGAATTAGCTTCAGAGTTAACACGACTAAATATGCACACGTATTATTTGGCTAGAAATCTATCATGGAACCATGAAGAATATGAAGAAAATTGGTATCGATTCGCCAATTTCTCAGTTACATATGATGGAAAGTGGGTTGGTATAATTCGATTTTCATGTGATGAAATTGCACTTTATATTCGTGATCTGCAAATAGATACTCAGTATCAAAATTTAGGGATAGGCTTTTCGTGTTTAGAGTACGCACTAGAAAAGTTAAAGTATAAAAAGTTAAACCGACTTAGGCTAAATGTGTTTTCTGAAAATCCGGCAATTAGCCTTTATAGTAAGTTTGGGTTCGAAAGGGTCGCTGAAATGGACGGTTTGGTCAGAATGGAGCTTATTGTGTAAACGTACATAACAAAGCGTTCAAGAGGGATTCGCAACGCGTGGCATTTTTGTTATGCGTTGATTTTATTAGTTTTTAGAGCAATGCGGAAGGTTGGTCGTTGCGTTGCTCACCCCTTAACGCGGCGTTATAAGCCTGATTGCACTCAATTTTTACTACTAAGCTGACTGGTTTAGAGTTTTTTTATTGATATACTGATTATATGGTAAATGATTGGATTGATTCTTTTGCTAAGAAAAGAGCATAACTCTTATCACAGTTAAAAATAAGGTTAAAAATGTACGAGTTATCAGTGGTCAAAACTAAGCATGTTGCAGACCATATATTAGAAATTGAATTTAGTGATAAGCATGTTTCTGTTGTTGATTTTGCTCCTTTTATTTTTGGTAATGGGCATCCTGATTATGACAAGTATAAAGATGCTTCCCAATTCTTAACATTTGAATTGTTGGATGGTAATTTAAATTGGGATGATTATACGATGGTATTCCCAGTTGAAGATTTATATAGGAACACTTTGTAACAGGCTTATAACAAACGGTTCAAGAGGGACAACCAACGCGTGGCATTTTTATTATGCGTTGGTTTTTGTGATTACGGTGTTATGCAGTAAATTGGTAGTAGCGTTGGTTGCCCCTTAACCGGGCGTTATGCAACTTATTTAACCTCGTCAATAAATAAAAGGATATTGAGTGGAAGTCGGAATTTTTCAGGTAGATTCATTTACATCAGAAGTATTCAAGGGTAATCCTGCTGGAGTTTGCATTACTGATACTAGCCTTGATGAAGCAACAATGTTGGCAATTGCTGCAGAAATGGCGGTGTCGGAAACCGCTTTTTTGTCACTTGATACGATGCAATTACGCTGGTTCACTCCAGAAATTGAAGTCAGTTTATGTGGCCACGGTACACTAGCGGTGGCTCATGTTTTAAAAGAGCAGGGAATGTATAAAACTGGTGAGATTCTTGAGTTTCAAACCTTATCTGGTACTTTGACTGCTCATCTTGATGAAAATAATATTCATTTGTTATTTCCATCACCAAACCTTGATATGAACGTCTCTCCAAGCATAGATATACTCAATTTGTTAGGTCTATCGCAATCGAGTTTAATCGCTTATGGCGAGTTTGATCATAAGCAACTCGTTGTGATTAACAGTGAGTCAACTCTCAACGAGCTTGTGCCTGATTTCAGTGGGTTATCAAAACTGAAAGGTCGTGGTGTTTTGGTTACAGCCAAATCAGATTCTGGTGTGGATTTTGTATCGCGTTATTTTGCTCCATGGGTTGGTGTAAATGAAGATCCAGTGACAGGTTCAGCGCATTGTGCTTTGTGTGCTTATTGGTCGAAAGAGTTAAATAAATTGAATCTGAAAGGTTATCAGGCCTCAAATCGAGGTGGTTTTGTGGACGTAGAGCGAGTGAGTGAAAATCAAGTTAAGTTATCAGGGCAAGCAATAACCGTCTTTCAAGGCCGCATGAAAATTGCATAACAAACGCTTCAAGAGGGACTTCCAACGCGTGGCATTTTTACTGTGCGTTGGTTTCGGTGGTTTTAGTGTTATGCGGAAACTTGGTAGTAGCGTTGTCAGCCCCTTAAGCGGGCGTTATGTACTCATATGTATTGGAGTTTGAGTGGAAATAGAATTTTATGAAGCAACTGAAATCGAATTAGCTTCAGAGT